>JAHIZQ010000003.1 GCA_018814505.1 Candidatus Omnitrophota bacterium | reverse complement strand
TTTTTCAACAGAAAGTATGGGGGTGGCGGCAATGAAGAATAAATTAAAGGTTTTCAGAGCCATGCACAATCTGACCCAGGAACAACTGGCTGACAAAATTGGTGTTAGCCGTCAAACTGTCATTGCCATTGAAAGCGACAAATACCTGCCGTCCTTGGGACTGGCATTTAAGATCGCCAGGCTTTTTAAGGTTAGGGTTGAAGACATCTTTATTCGTGAGGGAAAGGAGGATGACAATGAAAATTAAAGCTATTAAAGAAAAACTGTTTTACATTTTTACCGTAGGTTTAAGTATTTTTGTTCTCTTCTTTTTTATCGGTAGCGTCTGGATTGGATATGACGCAAAGCAAATGTGCCTTAATGCCGAAAGACAATACAAAACTTCAGATTGTGTGGAAGCTCTGATTGCCCAGCTTGAGGACGAACACCAAGACTTCCGATCCAGAAACTATGCGATTTGGGGACTAGGCGCTATGGGCGATCACCGTGCCTCACCTGTCCTGCAGAAATACTATACTGGTAACATCCCCGACAGAGAGCCTTTGGACGATATGATCAGTCAGTATGAGCTTGAAAAGGCGATCAATCTTGCTAATGGTGGATTAAACATTACTGCCTGGATATGGAGATGGGGAACAAATTGAAAAAGCTGCGCATATTAACTAGTTGTTTGTATTTATTTGCCTTCTTCTGGTTGGTTTTTGCTGTCGTATGGTTTCTTCGTAGCTCTCCGTATCGTTATTTTTATTCCATAGCAGGCGCTGGATATGCCTCAACATTGTTTTTCCTGACCTATTTTATTGGAAAAAGGCGTCTATGGGCTTGGTGGGCAGCTACTTTTGTAGTTGGGCTTGGTGTCATAGTTTCAATTTTTGATCAGATCGGATGGATAGATATCGCTTACATAATCTTTTCTCTCGTAGTTTTTATTACTCTACTAAAAGGACATTCGTTAGTAACTAAGTCAGTAAATTATGGGAAAAATTAACAAACAATGGCATTTAAACCACAAAATGCCTAAAAATCCAACTCTCGATCAAAGGGTCAAGTGGCATGTTGAGCATGCCAGGAATTGTTCCTGCCGCCCTTTGGGTGGGGAAATCTTAGAAGAGATTAAAAATCGTGGAATAAAGTATGACGATTAAGATTAACAAACAATCCACTTATCCTCTCGACTACCATTTTCGTGGCAAGCGGGCAGAGATGAAGCCGCTTTTTGATGAGTTAATTACAAAATTAAGCAAAGAACTGGATTTTGAATACAAGATTGGCAAAGCCTACATCGGCTTAATTCGCACTTTGGTTTTTGTCGCTATACGCATTCAGACGGAAAAGATAATCTTCGAGTTTACCAGTCGTCAGGAACTCAAAAGTCCTCGCTTTATTAAAATAAAACATTTTCAAAGGCAGCGTTGGGCATACTTTCTCGACATTAAGGAGTCAAAGGATATAGATAAAAAACTGATAGGTTGGGTTAAGGAATCGGGAGATTTAGGTTAATTCAATTAAAGATATTTAGAAACCTATTCACTTCCTTATTGGTAAACTCTGGGAATTCGATTTCATTGACCCAGTCCTGCTTTCGATACGAGTCCCATGTTTTGAGCCAAGTCTTACTTACTATAACAGTATTGGCCTGTTGTAAAACATCAATAACTGGTTGATATTTGATTTCTACGATCTTTTTATCTTTTACCAAGAACTCTTTAAAAAAGAAATGCAAATACGCCTTTTTACGGGCGATATCAGCATCCCTGAAGGCTTTGGCGATATCCTTGGTTAAGTCTAAAACCTCGGAAATTACATCAACGTCAACTGTTCTTATTTTCTCAATTTCACTTAACTCTCTTTGAACATCCAAAGCATCTATGTCTATGCCAGTTTTCATTCGTTTATAGTCCTCTGAGGTAATGTTTCCATCCATCATCGCTTTGTCAATTCGTTCTCTTTTGGCATACAAGGCATCCCTGCGGTTGTAGATAGCCTTCTTCATTTGTTTATTGGTATCTACGTTTGCTTGGTATACCTGAGTGATATTTCTTTTAACCGCTTCTATAAATTCAGGTTTAAATTCAAGTTTGGATATTTCGTTATCAACCTGTAATTCTAGGTCTTCTAACTGGATATAAGGGGCTTTGCAACCATTTCCTTTCTTTCCTAACCCTTGACAGTGGTAATAGGCGATTTTTCCGTCTCTTGATTTGAATTTTGGATGGTAATGCCATTCAGCCACATATCTTCTTCCGCAGTCTTTACAGATAGCAAAACCACTTAGTAAAAAAGTGTGCTTTCTCTTTCGTATTCCGTAATCGCCCTTTTCTCTTAATA
>JAHIZQ010000091.1 GCA_018814505.1 Candidatus Omnitrophota bacterium | reverse complement strand
TGTCATTCCCGCGCGCCCCGAAGGAAGTACCCTTGGGGTGAAAGCGGGAATCTATATGTTGTAAAAAACTTTCTACAGATAAAATACCTAAGCAGTATTCAAAAGTAAAGGCTTTTTACAGATAAAAAGATAAGGTTTGTAAAATTAAACAAGTCCCGGCTAGTTTACAAAAAAGTACAGTTATGATAAAAAGAAAATGTGCAAAATATCATATTATTTAAATATGGCAAATAATTTATATGCAAAAACATTGTAAAAAATGCGGCCGGCAATACGAAATAACAGACGACGATCTGAAATTTTACGATAAAATCTCACCGGTTATCAACGGACGGAAATATTTGATCCCGCCTCCGGCCTTATGCCCCGACTGCAGACAGCAGAGAAGGCTTGCTTTTAGGAATGAAAAAAATCTTTATCATAGAAAATGTGATTTGTGTGGAAAAGAGATAATCTCAATGTATTCACCAGACAAACCATATCAGGTATATTGCCAGAGCTGTTTCTGGAGCGACAAGTGGAGCGCAGATTCATTCGCTTCAGAATATAATGAAAATATTTCTTTTTTTGAACAATATCACGAATTGCAGAAAAAAACTCCAAAACCCGGGCTTCTAAGTTTGAATGTGGAAAACAGTGAATACTGCAACTTTGTTGGTGATGTTAAAAATTCTTATCTCATTTTCGGTCCGGTATATTCAGAGGACTGCCTTTACGGCTCACCATATTACTCTAAAGATTGTATCGATACATTAGTAATCAGGGATTGTGAACTATGTTACGAATGTACGGATTGCAGAAAACTATATTCCGCATTGTTTTGCCAGGACTGCACAAACTGCTCGGATCTGATTTTTTGTTATGATTTGCAGAACTGCAAAGAATGTATCGGCTGCAGCGGACTTCGGAACAAGGAGTATCATATATTCAATAAACCTTATAAAAAAGAGGAATATTCCGAACACAAAAAGATTATTGATCTTTGTAATAAAACTCAAATTCACGAAATTAAAAATAATTTAAGCCGGCTAAAACTAGTTACTCCAAGAAAATACATGCAGAATAAAAATGTTGAAAATGTTAACGGCGATCATGTATACAATTCAAAAAATACATTTCACTCATTTTTTGCGGATAAATGCGAGGACTGCTCATACTGCGCCCAGGTAGTGGAAATGAAAGACTGCCATGACTGCAATTACACCGAGGAAGACGAACTTTGTTATGAATATCTGGGGATGTACACAACAAAAAATACATCATTTTCAATATTTTGCAGGCATACTTTTAATGTTCTCTATTCGGATTATCTGGTAAATGTTAATAACAGCTTTGGATGCAGTTGTTTAAAAAACAGTGAGTATTCGGTTTTAAATAAAAAATATTCAAAAGAAGAATACGAAAAACTAATAATTAAAATAATTGGCGCCATGATAAAAAGAGGTGAATGGGGTGAGTTTCCGCCAATAAAATATTCTTTGTTTAATTACAATGAAACTGTGGCAGATGAGTTTTTCCCCTTAACAAAAGAGGAAGCTCTAAATGCCGGATTTTCATGGAAAGATGAAGACAGTATTAATTATTATCAGGGGCCGAAAATCGAAATTCCTGAAAATATCAAAGATGTAAATGAAGATATTTTAAAACAAATATTAACTTGCGAAAAGTGCAGCAAAAATTACAGATTAGTCTCAAAAGAATTGGAATTTTATAAAAAAATGAATATACCTGTACCAAGAAAATGTTTTACCTGCAGGAATAAGGCAAGGGTGAACTTAAGAAACCCGCGAAAACTCTGGGCTCGAACCTGCTTTAAATGCGGCGCTCCGATAAAAACAAGCTATTCCCCGGATAGACCTGAAACAGTGTACTGCGAGGATTGTTATTTAAAGGAAGTATATTAATGTCATTTCGAGCGGAGCAAAGCGGAGTCGAGAAATCTATAATGTAGATTTCTCCACTCGCCCTATGGGCTCGGTCGAAATGACAAAAAAATTAGTTCGGTCGAAATAATAAATATATAAATATTATGCAAAAAATTTGTAAAAAATGCGGCCAGCAATACGAAATAACAGACGAC
>JAHIZQ010000090.1 GCA_018814505.1 Candidatus Omnitrophota bacterium | reverse complement strand
GAGCCGACAGAAAAGGTAGAAAAAAAACCTGCTGAAGAAAAAAAGGAAGAGCCGACAGAAAAGGTAGAAGAAAAGCCTGCTGAAGAAAAAAAGGAAGAGTCGGCAGAAAAGGTAGAAGAAAAGCCCGCGGAAAAGGAAAAAGGTTCGGCGAAGCAACCTAAAAGTACAAAACCGCAAAAACCGACAGAATGTGCCGCGTGTGGGAAAGCTTTGCGCAAAAAATTATGGTATTATCGTAACGGAGCATTTTATTGTACAATAAAGTGTTATAAGCGAAAAGTCAAAGAACAATCTTCGGGAAAAGAGTAGTTCCACATATTAGTAATGTAGGGTTGCTTTTTGCTCAGAAATGTGGATAGAAAATCTGTTCTTATGCAAAATATGACAGTTAGGATAATTGTAAGCAGTTGCTTGGTCGGAAAAAAATGCGCCTATGATGGCCTTGCGCGTGAAAATAAAGCGGTGAAAGATCTTTGTTCCCGTTTTGGGTATATTGATGTATGTCCGGAAATCGAGGGTGGATTACAGTGTCCACGCGAGATTCATGAGATTGAAAGCGGAGATGGCCTTGATGTATTGAATGCCAAAAGCCGCGTTAAGTCATGTTCTGGAAAAGATAGTACAGAGGGGTTTATCCTTGGAGCTAAAAGCACATTGGCAAAAGCGCAAAAAAATCACATAAAAGTAGCTGTTCTAAAAGCGCGTAGCCCTTCCTGTGGTAATGGACTTGTATATTCGGGAAAATTTGATGGTAAAACGCGTAAAGGCAATGGAGTAACAACGGCTTTGTTATTAAGGCATGGCATTTTTGTTTTCACAGAGGATAATCTCAAAGAAGCTGATAATTTGTTAAAGAGCGGTTGACGAAACAAGCGGTTGCCTGTTTTGTAATTTTGAGTAAGCAAAATAGTATTTGCCGTCTTTATCTTTGTTGAAAAATAAATAACAAGTGTTATAATGTTTTTCATAATGAATGATTGTATTTTTTGCAAAATTGCGAATAAAGAAATAGAAACAAAAATTTTATATGAAGATGAACAGTTTATTGCATTTGAAGATGTGAATAAACAAGCCCCGGTTCATTTTCTTATTATTCCCAAAAAACATATTGAGACTTTAAACGATGTTTCAGATAGTGAAAATA
This sequence comes from Candidatus Omnitrophota bacterium, assembly GCA_018814505.1. Taxonomy (GTDB): domain Bacteria; phylum Omnitrophota; class Gorgyraeia; order Tantalellales; family Tantalellaceae; genus JBDRNE01. The sequence continues at coordinate 6,754 of JAHIZQ010000090.1, read as the reverse complement.
TTTTTGCCCAAAAAATACTTTCAATAATAAAAAAAACAGCTGGGCAAACTGGTGTTGCTGAAACCGGGTATCGTATAGTGATAAATTGCAACAGAGATGCCGGCCAGGAGGTTTTGCATTTGCATATACATGTTTTAGGGGGAAGGACATTTTCCTGGCCGCCGGGATGATTGGTGGGGCGGTGTTCGATTTCGTCGAATACGGATTAGCCCGTATGGTTGGTTAGAGTTATGTAATGAATGGAGGAGCAATATGGGGGAAAGAATAGAACGGCGTAAGTTTCCGCGAATAAGGGATGAAAATATATCCGTAAAACTGTCGGGAGAAGGGGTAAGTGCTATAACGCAAAGCCTTGATGTCAGTGCTTCGGGGATTTACTGTAAAGTTGACAGGAAGATTCCTTTAATGACAAGGGTTGAGGTTCTTTTGTCTATTCCCGGTAATAATAAATCTAATTCTTCCAGTACGATGACTATAGAAGGTGTCGTTGTTCGAGAACATCCTGTGAAAAAAGATGGTGTTGTACAGCATTATGATATTGCGATATTTTTTAATACGCTTCTTCCTAAGGAACGAAGGCGTTTGATGCAGTACATTAACCGCAAATTGAAATAGCTATGGTATGCACAGATTATATTTCCGTTAAGACCAAAGGTAATAGCGATGTTATTGATATTACACAGGATTGTCAAAAGATTCTTGACAATCTTGACGTAAGAAATGGTATTGTTACTGTTTTTAATCCTGGTTCAACTGGAGGGTTAACAACTATTGAATATGAGCCGAACTTAATTAAGGATTTTAAAAATGCTTTGGAGTTAATTGCGCCGTCCAGTAAAAAGTATGAGCATAGCAAAACATGGCATGACGATAACGGAGTTTCCCATATTCGTTCGGTATTTATTGGGTCATCGATTACAATTCCTTTTTCTGAAGGTAAATTAGCCTTAGGCACATGGCAACAGATTATTTTTTGTGATTTTGATACCCGCCCTCGAGATCGCCGTTTAATAGCGCAAATCATAGGAGAATGATTATTTAGCATGGGTGTTTTGATGAATCAAATGCCAATTAAGTTGGTAGTTAGCATAATTTATAAAGAAGATCGTTTTCTGAAAAAAGCTGAAGAAGAACTAAAAAAGCATTATGGCGATAGTGAAGCTTTTTTTTTAAAAGTACCGTTTGACTATACGAAATATTATTGCGAAGAAATGGGAAGCCCGCTAAAAAGAAAAGAAATTTCGTTTAAAAAACTTGTTGAGACAAAGAAGATTCCTGACATAAAACTGCTAACAAATAAAATCGAAGATAAATTTTGTGAGAAAAACAAAAGAACTGTAAACATCGATCCTGGATATATAACCGCGGCAAAATTAGTTTTATTGACTACAAAAGACTTCGTGCATAGGGTTTATCTAGGGAAATGTATATTTGCGGAATCAACCCTTTTCTATCAGAATAATACCTTTAATGCCTGGCCGTGGACATATCCGGATTATGCGTCGAAAGAAATGGTAGATTATTTTAATAAAGTGCGAGAAGTGTATGTGAATGGTTCGCCAGGCATTAAGGACATTACATAAGCTTTGTTTTTGTCAAAAATGGAAGACTTAACATCTGAAACTTGGAACTATGTTTATAAAACGAAAACATAGATTAGTCATAATATTTTCTTCGCTGATAATTATAGTGGTAGGGGTTTCAACTTTGATTGGATACAGCCTTTATGTCCATTGGAAAGAAGATAGCTTTGCTTTAAAATACAGAAATTCGATTTATAAGTTAACCGCAGAATTATTTAAAGACAAAATTGCGATATCTAACGTAAGTGTTGGAAATAAAAATAGTCAAATACCTTCGTCTGTTCCGTTTGTTAAAGGAAGTTTAAAAAATAATTCTGCGAAAACGGTTTCGTCAGTTTTAATAGAATTAGTTTTTCAAGAACCCAATGGTATTGTAGTTTACAAAGATTGGATTTATCCTCTAGGCGTCAAAAAAACGCAGAAAACATTTCCCTTGTTTTATGGACTCGTGGAAACCAGTAATGTTCTTTTGCCAGGAGAAGGTATTTCGTTCAGGCATCCACTAAGGAATTGCCCATCTGCGGTATTGCGACGAATAACAGAAAAAACAAATTTTGCGCGTAAGGATGAGAAAAATGCAATAGAAATTAGCTGTTCAGTTGTAGGTCTGGATTTATTATGAAGAAATTAGTCGCGATAGTAGTTATTTCAGTTTGCATAATGATTATGCTTGTTATTTTAGCATTTTTTTATGTTGATTTAAGCGGGCATGTCGGGTGCCAGTATGAGATTTTAATAGACGGAATTTCATCAGGCTTTGTCAGGGTAGACAAATATATTACAGAAGATAAGATTATTTATAAGAGTATTGCGGATTGTGGCGAGGCGCTTGATTATCCGGCAATAGCTGAAAAGTTTTTTCTACAGAAAGATTATTCGCCGTTAAAATTCGTCAAAAAACATATTGGCATGAAAGGTCAGCAACAGCTAACAATGATGGTTTGGGATGAAGAAAACTGTAATTTTTTGTTTTTAAGGCAACCAGAATTTCTGACTTATAAAGAGAATAACTCCGGCAGTAATTCCATGGTTTTTAACGCGCAAGACATTATGCTTTATATGCCACTTGTACAGAAATATAATTTCTGGAAAAAAGGAACACAGTTTTTTAATTGTGTTATACCGATTGATGAAGCAATTTTACCTGTTAAGGCAAAACTTTCAATAAAGTACTTGAAAGAAGAGTACATCCCGATTATGGGGTGTAAAACTGAATCTGAGAGTTATATTATCAAAAGCGACATTTTGCCTGACATTAAAATGTTTTTGTCCAAATATACGCATAAAATTTTAGCAGTAGAGATAACCGACAGAAATATTCGGTTTTCACTTATCGGATCTTTTGAAGGGCCAGGCAAAAGGCTTGACACATTGCGTATGAAAATCGTGGAAATGTTCAATTTTGAAAAATTCAAACATATGTTATTGTCAAAAAAAGCGGTGTCAGAAGAAATAACTATTGTTAAGGAACAATCTTTTCCTCAGAAAAAGTTAACTGGCCCCGCGGTTTTACCCGAAATAACCCAAAAAGAAATATTTTTCGAGAGCGGAGATCTTCTTCTTTCAGGTCAGCTTTGGGTTCCGGTTGGAGAAAAAGTTTTTTCAGCAGTGATAATAATTCCGGATGATGGCCCAATAAAAATCGGTGAGCAGGATATGCTTGAAACATTCGCACGTTTCTTTTCAGAATCCGGGTTTGTTGTATTGATTTTTGATAATCCAGGACAAGGCAAAAGCCAGGGGAATTTTATCTTGCAGGACGATCTTAAAAAAATAAGAAACATAGAGGCGTCTGTGAAATATCTTGGAACCCTTTCATTCGTGAAAAAGGGAAGCATCAACCTCATAGGATATGGCGGAGCCGGCTATTTATCCTTGAAGGCAGGAGCCGGGTTCAAGGAAGTAAACTCTTTGACTGTTTTAGATTTATCGTTACGTTTTGAAAAAACAGCTTTTTTGCAAGAAGAAACGTTAAAAGATAATGTAAGAATCATGCTGGATACTGCTGGATTTAAGAATGTTAATGCCCTTATTTTAGATGGAATAGCAGAAAAAATAAGGGTTTACACAAATGAAGTAATTAAAACATCGGAAAACTTTTCTTACTTTTTAGGAATAAAACTTCCATTGAAAGAGTATCGTGATTTTTTGCGGAGAAATTCGTACTCTGCTGTGGAATTGTTGGATAAACCGTTATTACTTGCTTTCAGTCGGGATAACAATTTTTTCGATGCCCAGGGTGTAAATGATCTTAAAAAACTGATTAGTGATAAACATGCGAAAGGTTTGTCCGGAAAAGCTATGGTGTTTAAAAATTCAGGTTATTATATGGGCAAATTGATAATAAAAAATGGTTTATGGACATATGAGCCGAATAAGGAAGTTTTTCAGTTTATAAAGGATTGGATTTGCAAAGAAGACGAGAATAAACATGCAACGATTGTTTTGGATCAGGCGGATGATAAATAGGATTATGGAATGGTAATAAGTCTAGCTGTTCGGATAACAATGTATACTGAAACGAAACATATTTTCATAAGCGCGCGTGTTTGACTTTTACTACGTATTATGTTATATTCCATCTCGTGAAGTTGAAAGGGGATAGGGATGAAAAGGTGTGTGGTGTTCTTTGTAGCAATAATTAGTACGGTTTTTTTTATTGTGCCGGTTATTTTTGCGCAGAAAGCCGATATGGATAAAAGCCCCTGTTGCGACCAGGAGAAGAATCCTTCTAGCTGGCAAGGCAAAACAGGAAAAGCCTTGCAGAATTCGGTTTTAAGCTGGACAGAAATCCCCAAAAAGATTATGGAAGTAACCGCTAGAACCGACCCTGCTAGAGGATTTTTAATCGGGATGTTTCAGGGGACATGTAAAGCTTTTGAGCGGGTTGTTTCAGGTGTAGCAGAATTGGCGACGTTTCCGATCGGAAGATATGAAACGTCGGATGTATTTCCGGATATGCTGGTGGATAAATAAATTTTTTGGCAATGGTACAAAGAAGAAGGCATATTATGAATTTGAAGTGGCCTGAAAGAAGACGATTTATACGGGTAGATGTTCCTTTAAAGGTAACCTTTAAAAATGGGAATTACCTTGAAAAAGGAGTTACCATAAATATCTCTCCGGTAGGTGTGAAATTTGAATCCGCAAAGGAAATAAAAGCGGATGATGAATTTGAAATTGCCCTCTATCTTCCTTCGATAGATAATCCGATTCATATCAAAGCGAAAATTGTTTGGCAGAAGAAAACAAGCTTGGAAGACAAAGCCCCATATGAGGTCGGGGCGGAGATCATAAGCATTAAAGAGACGGACAAAAATATTTTTTTGAAGTACCTTTGTGACTTATTTTATAATTCCACATATGAGTTAAAGGTGTAATGGTTTTCTTATGAAGGGGGTGTATCTTGAGGATATATCGTTTATTTGTGTTGTTATTGATGTGTTTGACGGTTATTGCGGGGTGTGCGGATGTAACTCTTCCAAACGCGAAAGAAATGTTGAAAAACCCTTTAGGTGAAGGGTCGCTCAAAATGGGGATGACAAAAGATGCGGTTATTTCGGTATATGGAGGGGCTGATCTCGAAAGGCAAGTTTATTCGGATGAATGGGGAGGCTCGCGTGAAGAATGGCTTTATAAAAGCAGATATTCTGCTTTTCCGGTAAACGCTGGGTATTTTTCGGAAGACTTGTATCTTTATTTTGATGGAGAGAATCTTACAAATGTTAGTAAAACGCCTTTAGGCAAGGGAGTTCAGAAAGGTAATGGAAACGACGAAGACATTAAGTGACATAACGATATCTAAAGCAATTATAGAGTCTTTTACTGCGAAGCTTATAGAGTATTTAAAAACAGATGTGGCAATTGTAGGTGCAGGGCCGGCGGGCTTAACGGCGGGTTATTATCTTGCGAAAGCTGGAGTGAAAGTAGCTTTGTTTGAAAGGAAACTTAGTATTGGTGGCGGTATGTGGGGCGGCGGTATTATGTTTAACGAAATTGTTGTCCAGGAATGTGGGAAGAACATACTGGAAGATTTTGGAGTTAAAGTGACGCCATATGAGGATCATTACTATACTGCGGATTCCATTAATACTGTATCTACAATTTGTTCCAAAGCGACTTCAGCGGGATTAAAGGTATTTAACCTCTTGGAAGTTGAGGATTTGATGATGAAAAGCGGGGTTGTTAAAGGTCTTGTTATTAACTGGTCGGCAGTTAGTATGGCAAAGTTGCATGTTGACCCGATAAGCATTGAAGCAGATTTTATTATTGATTCTACAGGTCATCCTTGTGAAATTTCTAGGCTACTTGAACAAAAATCGAAAGTTAAACTTGATACGGAATCGGGAAATGTAATGGGCGAGAAATCAATGTGGGCGGACGTTGGAGAAAAGTCCATGCATGATAACACAAGGGAAATTTTCCCCAACGTCTATGTCGCTGGCATGGCATCAAACGCTGTTTTTGGAAGTCCGCGTATGGGGCCGATTTTTGGAGGCATGTTGATATCCGGCAAACGGGTTGCTGAACTTATAATTGAGAGAATGAAGTAAATCAAAAGGGGCATTATGTTGAGAACGTTGTGCAAATCGAAAATTAAGAATGTGTTTGTTACGCATAAAGAATTAAAATATGATGGAAGTATTGGGATAGATAAAACGGTCATTGAAGCGGCGGAAATAATGCCGGGGGAGCAGGTGCATATCCTCAATGTTAATAACGGGGAACGTTTTACAACTTACGTTATTGAAGAAAAAGCTAATTCAGGCCGAATTGTATTTTATGGACCTGCGGCACGAAAAGGTGAGGTAGGAGATGAGTTAGTTATTTTGTCATATTGCCTGATGGAAACAAAAGAAAGCCATAATTTTAAAATTAGAACCATTGCCTTAGGCAAAAATAACCAGCACAAGAGTAAGTAAGTTGGGGGTTTATGGAAATTAAAATATATCCGGATCCTTGTCTTAGAATTCAGACGAAACCTGTAGAACGGTTTGACCGTGAAATCGGAGATATACTGCGTTCTATGACGGATATGATGTATATTTATAGGGGGATCGGGCTTGCCGCGACTCAGGTGGGGCTTGGGCTAAGCATTCTGGTCATTGATATAGGTGAAGAATTAATGAGTTTTATTAATCCTGTTATTCTCGACGTTTCTAATGATAGGG
>JAHIZQ010000011.1 GCA_018814505.1 Candidatus Omnitrophota bacterium | reverse complement strand
TTTTGTTTTGTTGAAACAATATCTTTAATGGCGAAATATGCGTCCGCATAAAAATCGTAGGGGACAGGCATGCCTGTCCCTTGCAACTGGATATTTGCCAAACTTGGGCTAATATACGTTGAATTTTGTGTCCCACCATATTATAATAACTATTCTTATTTAGGATTGTCACAAGACGAAAATTATTGACACAAGGAGAAAGCGTATTATTATGAACAAAAATGAGTTAATTGAAAAAGCAAAAAACCATTTGGAAAAGCTTATTGAAGAACAGTTTTCCCGGATCGAAATGATGAAAAAAGATGCTGGTTGGGTGGATTATAAGACTTTAAAACCCATTATAATAGGCGTTTGTTGGGGAGATGGGATAGGCCGGATTATATCAAAACACGCCCAGCGTGTTTTAGAGCATACTTTGCGGTCTGAAATTAAAGCAGGCATGGTTGAGTTTCGTGTAATTGAAGGGCTGACTATTGAAAACAGGGTATCGCACGGTGAGGCAATACCGCGGGATGTACTTAAAGAAATAAAGGCGTGTCATGTAATTTTAAAAGGCCCGACAACTACTCCACAGGAGGGGGACAAATGGCCGAATATTGAAAGCGCTAATGTCGCCATGCGTAAAGAACTTGATCTTTTTGCGAACGTGAGGCCAGTGAAAATACCTTCTGAAGGTATCGATTGGTGTTTTTTTAGAGAGAATACCGAAGGCGCTTATGTTTTGGGATCCAGAGGAATAGACGTAAATGAAGACTTGAGTTTGGATTTTAAAGTTGCAACGACACAAGGCGCGGAAAGAATTATCAGGTTAGCTTTTGAATACGCGAAGAATAACGGCCGGAAAAAAGTTACGGTTGTTACCAAAGCCAACGTTGTTAAAACAACCGACGGGAAGTTTTCCAGAATAGCCAAAAAAATAGCTGAAGAGTATAAAAGTTTTGGCATAACGAGTGATGAATGGTATATTGACATCATGACGGCTAAACTTATTGATCCCGCGCGGCGCAAAGATTTTGAAGTGCTTGTTATGCCCAATTTGTATGGGGATATTCTTACAGACGAGGCCGCGCAACTTCAGGGCGGGGTAGGAACTGCCGGAAGCGCGAATATAGGCAAGAAATGGGCTATGTTTGAAGCTATACATGGAAGCGCGCCGCGAATGGTTGATGAAGGCCGTGATATTTACGCGGATCCGTCGTCAATGATAAGAGCCGCGGCAATGCTTGTCAGGCATATCGGGTTTCCGGAGAGAGCAGACAGATTAGACAAGGCGCTTGAAGTTTGCTGTCAGTTTGAGAAAAAGTTTGTAATTACCGGAAGAGATACCGGTGCGACAGGTGAAGAATTTACGACATATCTTTTAGATTGGGCTCGAAACGAAAACCTTGAAAAGGAATGGCAAAAGTTTTCAGGTGCAGTGTAATGTTACTAGATGTAAAAGATAAATAAAAAAGGACAAAATTAAATGTCAAAAGAAGGAATCTTAATTATTGATTTTGGCTCACAGTACGTACAGCTTATTGCCAGGCGTATACGGGAAAGCAGTGTGCATTCAATTGTGGAGTCTCCGCAAGTATCTATTCATAAAATAAAACAAATTAATCCATGCGGTATAATCTTTTCAGGGGGGCCTTCAAGTGTTTATGACGAAGGCGCGCCAGCATTTGATCCCGGGATATTTGATTTAGATGTGCCGGTTTTAGGCATTTGTTACGGCATGCAGATTATTGGTAAAGTTATGGGCGGAAAAATAAAAAAAAGTGGGAAGCGTGAATACGGTCGTACTTTTGTGAGGTTTAATCGGGAAAACGATATTTTTGAAGGGTTAAAGCCGGGAAGTATCACATGGATGAGCCACCGTGATAAAGTCGAAAAACTGCCCGAAAATTTTCAGATAATTGCGGAAAGTGATGATACGCGTTCCGCGGCTTTTATGAATCCGAAAAAAAATATTTATGGAGTTCAGTTTCATCCGGAAGTTGTCCATACCGAAGAAGGTGACAAAATTTTGAAAAACTTTCTTTTTTCAGTGTGCCGGTGTAAAAAGACATGGACAATGAAGTCCTTTATAGATAAAAAAGTGAAAGACATTCAAGATCAGGTTAATGATTCTGAAGTTGTTTTGGGTCTTTCCGGAGGAGTTGATTCAACTGTAAGTGCGGTTCTTTTAAACAAGGCACTTGGCAAAAAACTTCATTGTATTTTTGTTGACAACGGGCTTCTTCGAAAAAAAGAAAAAGAAAGAGTCAAAGAAATATTCAAAAGAAATATAAAACTTGATTTACACGTTGTTGACGCTGAAACGGATTTTTTGTCCGAACTCAAAGGTGTTACTGATCCTGAAAAAAAACGTAAAATAATAGGGAGAACCTTTATTAAGGTTTTTGAAGAAAAAGCCAAAAGTTTTAAAAATGTTAATTTTCTAGCGCAAGGCACGCTTTATCCTGACGTAATTGAATCCCAGTCTTTTTTTGGGGGGCCGAGCAAAATGATAAAGTCTCACCATAATGTAGGTGGGCTTCCCAAAAAAATGGGGCTTAAACTTGTGGAACCGTTAAGGGATTTGTTTAAGGATGAGGTTCGTAAAGTTGGATCCGAATTGGGAATGGCAAAAGAACTTACGGGTCGACAGCCGTTTCCAGGGCCGGGATTAGCAGTAAGGATTATTGGGGAAGTTACTAAAAAGCGGCTTGATATTTTGAGGGAAGCTGACTGGATTATAATTGACACGGCTAAAAAACACAATATTTATCATAAAACTTGGCAGATTTTTGGTGTTTTGCTTCCGGTGAAAAGTGTAGGAGTAATGGGGGATGCCCGAACTTATGAAAATACGATTGCCGTGCGCGCCGTTACAAGTACTGATGGCATGACGGCGGATTGGGCTAAAATTCCATATAAGGTACTTGGAGAAATATCTAACAGAATAATTAATCAGGTTGAGGGTATAAACAGGGTTGTTTATGATATAAGTTCAAAACCGCCTAGTACGATTGAATGGGAATAACTTTATAATGACAAAATTCAAAGGACAAAACAAACAAGTAATGACAAATATATGTAGGGTGGTCGTTACGTCTGTCTAGGGTCAAAGTATGCCAAAACTAAATAACAAAAATTTTATCGATATACGATATACGAAATAACAGAAAAGGTAGAGAATGAACTGCTCGAGGATAGAAATTAGGGATAAAAAAAATATTTATGACGCGGTTAGTGCCGGGGTGAAAAGGGATATTCTTGATTTGGGAATAAAGAATGTTACGGATGTTGAATATGTGCAAGTGTATACCATTGGTGGGGATTTATCAGAGGGGGACGTTGGACTTATTGCCGAAGGAATTCTTACAGATGCCATTTCTCAGGAATATAACATAGGCGGTGGATTTGATGTTAAAGAATCTAAAGATGTTCATGTCGTTGAAGTTGCTTATAATGCCGGTGTTATGGATCCGGTTGAAGAAAGTATTATAAAGGCGGCGCGGGATACGGGCATACCCGGGATTGTTTCAGCCACTACATCTAAAAAATATGTTATTTATGGTACGCTTTCTGAAGATGATATTTTTCAAGTGCAGGAAAAACTTTTATACAATAAGGTTATTCAGCATGTTGTTTCTAAAAACGAAAAAGCGCAGGAAATTAAACCGTATGTATTTAAACGCGTGGAAGTTGACCTTGCGTTCGCGGAGGATAATGATTTAAGACGTATAAGCAGGGATGGACAGTTGTATCTTAGTCTTATTGAAATGAAAGCTGTAAAGGAATATTTTGGAAAACTTAAGAGAAATCCGACGGATTGCGAACTTGAGACTATCGCGCAAACTTGGAGCGAACATTGTAAACATAAAACAATGATGGGAGCCGTCATTTATAACGGCAAAAAAATAAACAATCTTCTTAAAGAGACGGTAATGAAGGTAACCGAGGAGTTGAATAAGCCGTGGTGTGTTTCGGTTTTTAAGGATAACGCGGGTATTATAGAATTTGATTCGGAACACAATATATGTTTTAAAGTGGAAACACATAATCATCCTTCTGCGCTTGAACCGTACGGCGGCGCGGAAACCGGTATCGGTGGGGTTATCCGGGATCCGATGGGGACAGGCCTAGGCGCTAAGCCTATAATAAA
>JAHIZQ010000089.1 GCA_018814505.1 Candidatus Omnitrophota bacterium | reverse complement strand
GGCCTCGTTCACGCAAGGTTTATATTAAAGTTTTGGAAGGATAAGTAGTGGGGGGATCGTTACACTTTTGAATGGTGCTACTATGGAACACAGTATTGAACTTAGGGTTAGATATAAAGAAACCGATCAGATGGGGGTGGTGTATTATTCAAACTATTTAGTTTGGTTTGAAATAGCCCGTACTGAATTTTTTCGTGCGAATGGAATTGTATATAAAAATATTGAAGACGACCAGAATATTTATCTTCCGGTAGTTGAATCTTATTGTCGATATAAGGCGCCTCTTAGGTATGATGACCTTGTAACTGTTGTGGTAAGGTTAACCAATTTAAGTGGAACTAGAATGGCTTTTGATTATGAAGTTTTTGGGAATGGCAAATTATGCGCGATGGGATGGACAAAACATGCTTTTGTAAACGAAAAAGGAAAGCCCATTCAAATTCCTTCTGCAATTTTAAGCGTCTTTAAAATACAAACCAATGACCTACCTACGCGTTCATCCACATTGTAATTATTGAATTTTACCGTTATCAAACAAGAGTAGCAGTTTAAATGTCGAGTTCAAATTCATCATTTTCAGATGAAGAGACCCTGATTTTCTTTGGATATATTTTTAATATGGAAAAGCCTTTTATGTGTGATCCCTCAGAAACGATCGTATCGTTTATTATTGCGGAAGGTTTAGATTGTGAAAACATTATGCCGTTTAGGCTAAGCGGTTGTGGGGTTACGGATTCGGTCGGCATGATAGCTTTAGAATCTTGATTAATATCCTGTTCGATAGGGGGTGGAACTTCTTGACTAATAGGTTGCACAACAATATCTTGATTAATATCTGGTTGAAGGCTTTGGGGATTTGTAGTGTTAGAGTAGAACGGAACAAAAAAGAACTTTAACAATGCAAAAGCAAGAAGCATTGTAACTCCCAGAATAATTATTTTTATCACAAATGATTTGTTTTTTTGTGTATGCCAGAAATGTTTAATACCAGATTTTTTTTGTGGAGTCTGTTCTGGGAAAATATACTTAATAGTGCTGTTATTTTCAAATCCTCCATTGCGCATTTCTTGCGTTTTTTTTAGTGCTTTGCTAATGATACTCATATAAAACACCCTTTTATGTTAGATGTTCGAGAAATCGAATTGTCCTTCAACTTCTTCTATACTTTGTTCGACAATGCTACGTTCAATAAGACAAGTTTCATTTGCAAACCCGAGTAAAAGAGCTTTGTCGCACGCGACGTTTATCATCCGGGGTATGCCTTTTGAAAAATTGTAAATTTCTTCTACTGCTTCAGGCGTGAAAGTAAGTGTTGAGTCGGAAATTTTAGCGACGTTCAAACGGTGTTCAATATAATTTTGAACGTCTTCTTTTACGAGGGCATTTATGTGGAACCGGATGCTAATCCTTTGTTTCAACTGAAGTAATTCCGGAGAATTTAGTTTTTCTCTAAGTTCGGGTTGTCCTACGAGTACTATTTGTAAAAGCTTTTCTTTTTCAGTTTCAAGATTTGATAGCATACGGATAGATTCCAAGGTAGGCAAACGTAAATTTTGTGCCTCATCTATTATTAATACGCTGTTGTTTCCGCAAGATAACTGGTCTAGAAGAAAACAGTTCAAATCTTTCAATAAAGAAATTTTACTGCGCCCTATTGATGGCAGTCCAAAATCTTCTAAGATTGCTTGTAAAAGTTGATTTTCCGGAAGATCGGAATTAAGAATAAGAGAAGTGTTTGTTTTCTTATCGAGATGGTTCAATAAGCTTCGGCACAGAGTAGTCTTACCCGCACCGATTTCACCTGTAATTTCAATAAACCCTTTTCGGTAGTTAATTCCATACAAGAGGTGATTAAGAGCTTCTTTATGGATGAGACTCAAATAAAGAAAGTTTGGATCGCTAGTCACGTTAAAAGGGTTTTCTTTCAAACCGTAAAAGGATAGATACATTATCGTATTTTCCCTCCTTACATTACATTATACTCCGTTCGTATCCTCTGTAAAGTAAAATATGGCTATTGTCAACCACATTTAGAAATGTCCTATTCTCTCACATTTAGGAATGTCCGGTTT
>JAHIZQ010000088.1 GCA_018814505.1 Candidatus Omnitrophota bacterium | reverse complement strand
TATAAAAGAGACTGTATTTTACGTTAGAATTTATAGTAAATGCTATAAATAGATTAAACAACCCCCGGGGTTGCCGCAAGGCACCCCCGGGGGTTGTTATTTGGTTGTAAGGTTTGAAAAAATGTGTTATCTTGTTGTATGGTAAGGGGATAGGATGTTGCAAAAATTGTAGGGAAGAGGCATGTCTCTTCCGTGGTGAAGCATAGGAGGCGTAGTATTCGTAAAACAATTTTAGTTTGTATTTTTTTAGTTTTTGTTTGTTCAGCTTTTGTTTCAGAAGCTGGTGAATTTCACGCGGAATATTACGCTTCTCGGCTTGATAACGGCGTGAATATTGTTTGCAATTATATGCCGGATTCTTCTCTTGTAACTATTGAAGTGCGCGTTCTTTCCGGGCTTTCCAATGAAGACAAGTATGCGGGGTCGGGCATTTCACATTTTTTGGAACACCTTCTTTTTAAAGGTACTAATTCTAAAGGCGCGGATGAATTACAAAAAAGCATTAAAGCTATGGGGGGGATGGTGAATGCTTCTACGGGGAAAGATTCCGCGGTGTATTACATCACGGTACCAAAAGGAAATTTCGAAAAGGCCTTAAACTTGCTTTCAGATATGGTTATGAATGCCACATTTACCGACAGGGAAATGGAACTTGAACGTGATGTTATCTTGAAGGAAATAAAGCTTTATAATGATGATCCGACAAGTAGAAGGATAAATCTCTTGTTTGAAAACGCGTATGAATATCATATCTATAAAAATTCCGTAATAGGAAGTGAAGGAAAACTTAAAAACCTTTCAAAAGAAGACATAATTAAGTATCATAACGCGGTATACGTTCCGGATAGGATTGTTGTCGGGATAGCGGGCGGAGTTCCTCCGGATGAGGCTATAACTTTCGCGGAAAAACAATTTGAAAAATACGCGAAGAAAAACGTACCATGGGAAAGAGAAGTTTTCAAAGAACCCGAGCAGGTTACGGAGAAAAAAAAAGTATTTCCCGCGGAAGTTACTTTAGGGTATATGACAATAGGATTTCACATGACAAGCATGTATTCTCCTCAGCTTTACTCGGGTGATGTTTTAAGTGTTCTATTGGGGGGCGGAAATGATTCGAGGTTATACAAAAGACTGGTAAAAGAGAAAAAACTTCTTTATAGCGTGGAGAGTCAGAATTATACGCCGGAGTTTCCCGGACTATTTATTATTACAGGCATAGGCGAACCGGAAAAACTTGTTTGCGCGCGAGATGAAATATTTAAGGTTATAGAAGAGTTGAAAGCTGAAAGCATAACAAATGAAGAGATCACGCGCGCGAAAAACCTGATTGTTTCCGGCTATATATACTCACACGAACAAACGAAAGTAGTAGTTTCTTCAATAACAAGTTCCCAGGTTTTTATGGGGATCCCGGATTTTTTTGAAAAATATGTGGAAGAAATAAAAAAAGTTGATAGTAAAGAGATTAAAAATGTTCTTTTGGAGTATCTCAAAAAAGATAATTCTACTACGATTTTTTTAATGCCGGAAAAATATATAGAAACTGAATTTTTGGATTGGACTCGCGAAGAAGGAAATAAAGATGTTTCCGATATAGTTTTAGAGGAAGTGAAAAAAAGCGACTCACCTCGTCGGCAATCTGGTGATGTCAGGAGAGAAGACTATAAAATTTCGGAGAAGAAAGTAGAAACAATTGATCAGCAGGAACTTATAGTTTTGGATAACGGTCTAAAAATAATTGCGCAAAGAAAAGGATATTTGCCGATAGTTTCAGTTACATTTGCCGTTCAGGCTGGGGTGAGGGCTGAAGTGCTTAAAAAAAGCGGCATATCTAACCTCATGGCTTCACTCTTACTTAAAGGGACAACGAGCCGCGATGAAAAAGATATTGTGCCGGTAATTGAAGCTTTAGGTGGAAGCATCGCGCCTTTCAGTGGTATGGATAGCGCCGGGGTTTCGATGAATCTCCTTTCTAAAGATTTAACTTTGGGGTTGGATGTATTTCAAGACGTAGTAAAAAATGCCGCGTTTCCAGAAGAAGAAATTGTTAAACAAAAAGAAAAGATTACCGCTCTTATTCGGGAACAAGATATGGATATTTTTGAAAATGGGATAATAAACTTAAGGGAACTTATTTATGGGAATCATCCGTACGCGATGCGCCTCCAGGGGGAAGTGGAAACTGTAAACGCGATTTCACGCGCTGACATAAAAGATTTTTATGAAAAATATTTTGTTCCAGATGGAGCTGTTTTAACCGTTGTTGGAGACGTGGATATTAAAAAAACAATGGAATTTTTAAAAACAAAATTTGAAGCCTGGCAGGGAGGAAAAACGTTTCTGCCTGAACGAGAGGTGCTTCCATTAAAAAAGTCACGGGAAAAGAATATTTACATGCTCAAAGAACAGGCATTATTCCTTATGGGGTTTAGGGGTGCGCGAAAGACTGATAAGATGAAATATATTCTCGACGTTACCGGTGCGCTTTTATCCGGTACGGACGGTCTTTTATTTAAATATTTGCGCAGGCAGAAAGGTCTTGCGTATGCTTTAGGGGCAGTGTCTGTCCCGGAGGAAGACCCTGGTTATTTTGTTTTATACGCGGCAACCACTGAAAACAATTTGGAAAAATCCCGAAAAGGCATTGTTGACATTATTAAAAGGGTTAAATCTGGGGATGTTTCCCGCGTGGATATAGATGCTTGCCGGGAAAGTCTTATTTCTCAGTGGGCATATGCGGTTGAAACAAACGAGGCAGTTTCAAAAATCATGGCTTTGGACGAATTGTATGGGCTGGGGTTTCAGAATTAT
>JAHIZQ010000087.1 GCA_018814505.1 Candidatus Omnitrophota bacterium | reverse complement strand
TTAACTTCTTGCTTATTTTTTCCGCGCTGATTCGCCCTGTTTCGTCATTGTCCAAACATAACACTATTTCCTCCGTTTGGTTTTCTTTCATGTATTTTATGTGATCTTCCGTAAACCCGCCTGCGCCGAACAATGAGACAGCCTCCCTTATGCCTGCCTGGTACAGACTTAACGCGTCTATAATGCATTCCGTTAAATATATCTTCTTACTTACTCTAAATGCCCTCGCGTTAAACACCCCTTGATGCGTTCCTTTTAAATATTTGTGGTCATACTGATCTTTATTTTTTAACCGTCTGCCGTAAATACCCCTTAACTCTCCCTGCGTGTCTTCTATGGGCAAAACTACATAACCGGAATATGTTTCATATTCTCTCTCTGTCAGGATTCCCATTGATTTTAAGCCGGGGAGTAGTTCTTTCTGCTTCGGCAGGGTTCCGTCAGCATAGCCTATACGGAATCTTTCGTAGATTTCTGGACTTGTTATTCCTCTTTGCTTTAGGTATTCCTGTGCTTTACCGTTTGTTTTGTTTGTTTCTCCATAATACTTGAACACTTCTTTTAGGAGTTTTAAGTTTCGTTTGGGAGGGGGTTCTTTTCGGGGTGTAGAGAGTGACGGATTTTTCTCTGGTGTTTCTTTTCCAGCGTAAGCCGCTAAATATTCGTAGGCTTCTTTAAAACTCATGCCTTCTTTTTCAATTATCCAGTCTATGACTGTTCCTTTCTTGCGGCACCCAAAACAATGCCACAGCCATTTGCCGGTTTTGTTTGTCACGCTCAGGCTTGGATTTCTGTCTTCATGGAATGGGCATAACCCTTGATATGTTCCGTTTGAATGTTCTCTTAAGATCGTTCCGGATTCTTCGATTAGTTTCGGCAGGTTTACTTCTCGCTTTATTCTGTCTACCAGATCATGGTCTATATATGCCATGAGTTCTCCTCTCAATTTTTAATATCAATATTTAATATGCGTTTATTTTCTCAAAGATGATGTCTCTTAGGTGTTTTATCGAGCTTCTTAGATATCTTACGTTTACTGTGGCTTCGCCGGTTATGTATTCATGCGCGAGTTTTGTAATCCTCGGTCCGGTAAACTCGAACTGGACTTTTCGCCGGTCATGTCCTTTTATTTGAGTTCCCTCGAGCCTCCCACCGTTCGACATTAGATACGCTCCGTAATACAGATCGCTTGTTGTTATCTTGTCCATATGTTCTTCACCTCCTTTCTCGATGGTCACATACTTTTTTTCAACCCTGTCAATACCAAAATCTATGCTTTTTACAACTTTTTTTACCTTGCAAAAACTTCATTCATAATATACGATATTCGTATAGTTTTGTCAAGGATAATATCCTATTATAGATAAAATTCCCAAATTCTTATGGTATAAATTATGTATAAATATTTTTTCATTAACCAAAATTTTATCAATATGAAGAATAAACCAAAAATATTGGATACATCTTTCGGCAAACGGCTGGCTTCTGTTCGTAAGTCTAAGGGCATTACTCAGGTAGAATTGGCCAAAAAGGTTAAAACTACTCAAAGAGTTATTGCCTATTATGAGGGCGAGACCGATCACATCCCCACTAATTTATTGGTCCCCATTGCCAAAGCTTTGAGAGTTTCCGTGGATGAACTGGTTGGACTTAAAAAAGAATCTATTTCCTCTTCTAAACACGCATCTCTATGGCGCAAACTTAAAAAAGCCGAACATCTCCCCCCTAAAGACCAAAAGGCGGTTATCCATTATATTGAAGCCTTATTGGCTAAGTCTTAAAGGTTATTCTCAGAACAGGAAGAAGAATCATGTTTGATCTTAAAAAAATCGTAAAAAAGATTCAAGAACATTGGATTACTTCCCTTATCGCCTTGATATTATTAGCTGTTAGCTTTTTGGATCAAGTAATATTACAAATAGTTTTTAAAAAAACTGTTATTCTACCTTTTTTTGTAAATGCATTTAACAAATACATACCGAACATATCCGTAGAAGTCAATTTACGCCTGTTAATTTTGAGCTATCTAACAGTGTTTATATTTCCTCTACTCATATTTGTTATTTTAAAAAAGAAAAACTTTAAAAAAATATTTG
>JAHIZQ010000086.1 GCA_018814505.1 Candidatus Omnitrophota bacterium | reverse complement strand
CCCCTTTGAAAAAGGGGGTTAGGGGGATTTAGCATTTTTAAAACTCTATATCATAAAACTTTTTTTGAACCGTTAAATTATTCATACGTTTAATAATTTCCACGATTTTTTCCGCGGCGTTTGAATCCCCATAGGGATTTTTTACTTCTCTACAACTTTTTACAAATTCTTCCGATAAAGCTTTATGAAAAGCGTTTTTTATCGATTCAAAACTGCCCTCTGCATCTATTACTGAAATTGCTCTTATTCTTCCTTTCTGGCGGTCACCAACATTTACCGTTGGAATCCCGAAAGACGGCACTTCTATTATCCCGCTTGAAGAGTTACCCGCGACTAAATCAACAAATTGCAAAACGCTGAAATATTTCTTTCTTCCCAAAGAATCAAAACACACGGCTTTTTAATTATTTTCTGAAACATACTCATCTATCATTTGTTTAACGCCGCTTGAATACATATCACAATTTGGAGCCGTAAAGATTAGTTTCGCGTCTTCATAACGATCTACAACTTTAAGAAGATTTTTCATTTCGTTTGTTGAAACTTCGCTTTTATCTAAAGTTACTGGATGAAATGTAACTAAAAAATTCTTTTTCCCGAATTTAAGCCCAAGTTCTTTTTCGAGCTCTTCTTTGTCCAAAACTTTTGTGTTCTTTATCCCGGCCAAACCTAACGCGCCGACATTAAAAACTCTTGAAGGATCTTCTCCCATTTGGATAACCCGTTTTCTATAAACATTCGTTGAAGTAAAATGCAAAACTGCCATTTTTGTTATTGAATGTCTAAAGGCGTCGTCTAAAGCGCCTTCGGTGAGTTCACCGCCGTGAATATGAGCTATGGGGATTTTCAAAAGAAAACATGCAAGTGCCGCAGAAAAAGTCTCAAACCTATCACCCAAAAGAAAAACAAGATCTGGGTTTATCTTTCGAAGGCTCCCCATTAAAGCCCTTGTGCCAAGATCAATAGACTCTCCCGTTGACTCTTCAATATCATTTGGAATTAATGTTTTAACTTCTAAATCGACTTTAAACCCATCATTTTTAATTTCATTAAGCGTATACCCAAATTTCTCGGAAAGATGCGTGCCAGTCGCGATTATCTGTAATTCTAATTCACTGTCTTCCTTAATTCGCTTAGCGAGCGGATAAAAAAGCCCCCATTCGGCGCGGGTTCCTGTTACTATACACATTTTTTTCATAATTCAATCAACTCATCTTTTTCAAAATCTCGTTTTGCGTGTTTACCCAAAACATCATCCCATTGCATCGGACTAATGCCTGTGCCGGGACGCTTTGCAGTAATATTATTTTCCTGAAAAACTTCTCCCTTTTTAATGCCAACCGCCGCCGTAATACTTTTGCGTACAGCTGTCATATTCTTTTCTTCCGAAGGAGAAACCTTTTTTTCACTACTTCCAAGGCTTTTTTCAATGTTCCGTATCGCTTTTACCATTGTTTCTAATTCACCGGGTTCTAATGATGCCGCGTGATCCGGCCCTGACATATTCTTATCTAACGTAAAATGTTTTTCAATAACCTCCGCGCCTAAAGCTACCGCGGCAATAGAAACTTCTATTCCCAGCGTATGATCAGAATACCCAACTGGGATTTTTAAAAAATCCCTCAACCCTTTTATTGCCTTTAAATTCACATCCTCATAAAAAGTCGGATACGCGGTATTGCAGTGAAGAACAGTTATGTTTTCCAGCAAAGTTCCGGACGTTATCAATACCTCCACCACTTTTTCAATCTCCGAAAAATCAGACATACCGGTAGAAATAATAATTTTTTTGTTTAACCTTCCAATTTTTCTCAAATACGGTAAATTCGTTATTTCTCCTGACGGAATTTTAAATACCTCTAGCCCCAATTCCGCGAGCATGTCTATACTTTCCAGATCAAACGGCGACGATAAAAAATCTATATTTTTTTCTTTGCAGTAATCCATAAGAGCTTTATGCGCGTCGCGATCCAACTCCAACTGTTTTAACATTTCATATTGATACTCGTTATTATTGCCTGTTTTCTGATATTCAGCTTTAGGCGCGTAAATACTCGTTATTTTTTCAGCTTTAAAAGCCTGAAACTTCACTGCAGACGCTCCGGCTGAAACTGCCGCGTCTATCATCTTTTTAGCTGTTTCCAAATCCCCATTATGATTAACACCGGCTTCAGCAATAATATAAACTTTTTTATTGGCTCTTTTTTTCATTTTAAACCTTTATTAGCTTTTTCTTTCATCCATCCAATCAGCTTTAACCATTCTGCTGGCGGGAATAAAACAATTTTTACCTATCTTAACGGATTGAATAAT
>JAHIZQ010000085.1 GCA_018814505.1 Candidatus Omnitrophota bacterium | reverse complement strand
TTTTTTTTATTGCCCGGGGGATGAGAACCAAAAAGGGGAGGTAAAGAAAAAATAACCCCCGAAGTTTTTTAATGATTTCCGGGGGTTATCGGTACATTTGTTATCAGTTGTAAATTATTTTTTCTCTGGCAAAACCAGCCATAAAAATCCCACAAAAGCTATAAACGCGTACGCGTACATTGTGTTCCAAAGTCCGCTTTCAATACTGATTTTTACTATGGGAGTTACAATGTCCATCGAATTTAAATTATAAATGCCGATTATGGATATGGCTCCACTTAAGACGGTCATGATAATAATTGATATTTTATATTTTAGTCCCAACAAGACTAAAATCGTGCAGAAGATCCCGAGTAAAGGCAAAAGGTAAACCAAATAACTTTTTTTATCAAGGCCTTCTGTGCCGTTATTTTTAAAAAGTATCTGTGTCAAAGCAAGCGCTACTTTGGAAGTATTGTTGTTGACTAAGGCAGGAATATTGTTGCCGCGGACAGTTGATTTTAGCTCAACATCTCCGATTTTACTTATGGTATCAGTTATAGCACTAAAGCGGTCAATAAATTTGCCGGCTATAGGAGTGTTTCCCAGCTTGGTTTGAGCGGTTTCAGTTAATTCTTTTGAAACCCCGGTAACAGAAGTTTTAATTACTGCCCATGGTTGAAAAAAGGAATAAACAATAATCGTGCTGGCCGCCAGAATCGCAATAATAAAGATGACTTTTTTCATAATAACCCCCTTTGTATTCATTACCCGCTAGTATACATAACACTTTTTGCATATGCAAAAAAAGGGTTTAAAAACTTAATTTTGTATGATTCGGACCTAGAAAAAATAGAAATTACTGGAAAAATGACGTAAGCGTTGTACAATATAATAAATAAACATTGTAACGTGTTAAACTTTAAGGAATGTGAGTGGTAAAATGAGAATAACTGTAGCGCAATTAAACCCTGCTCTTGGCGATATTGAAAAAAACTTTGAAAAAATAGTTGATGTATTATCTGAGAAAGGAAAAGAAACCGATTTGATTGTTTTTTCGGAACTTTTTCTTTCAGGGTATCCCGCGAAAGATTTTTTTAAAAAAAATGAGTTTATGGAACACATTCAATCTGCACTGGACAGAATTCTAATTCTGTCAAAAAACTATCCTGATACCGGAATCCTTGTGGGTATACCTTTAGCCTGTCCACAAGGAGTGGAAGGGGGGGTATGTAATTCGGTTGTTTTAGTGTATCAAGGCAAGGTTTTAGATGTGCGATCTAAGATGTTTTCAGGAAAAAACGAGTTTTTTAATGAAGCCGGATTTTTTTCACAAGTCCCTGACAATCACATTATAACTTTTAAAGGCAAAAACTTGGGTGTTGTTCTGGGCGATGATGTTTTAAATTTTTCAGAATTAAATTTAGTACAGGAAGAAGTTTCTATTGTTGTTAATATGACGGCAACCCCATTTTCAATAAAGACAATAAATGCTATGCATAACTTGATTAAAGAACAGTCTGAAAAGTACAATATTCCATTTCTTTTTGTGAATCAAGTGGGTGCGGCAGATGAATTAATCTTTGACGGTGGCAGTTTTTATGTGAATGAAAAAGGCGAAACGGTTTTAGTCTGTCCTTTTTTTGAGGAACACGTTGAAACGGTGGAGACTGAACTATCTAAAAAGATAGTTCAGTATACTGCGCCGGAAGAAATCTCAGGCATTTGTTCGGCGCTTAAACAAGGCATCAGGGATTATATTAACAAAAACGGTTTTTCAAAAGCTGTTATCGGGCTTTCTGGCGGAATCGATTCGGCTGTTACATGTGTGTTGGCTGAACAAGCAATTGGCGCTGAAAATGTATTAGGAATTGCCATGCCTTCAAAATATTCCGCGAAACAAAGCGAGGAATATTCTCTTACTCTTTCAAAAAATCTTGGCATAAAATTTGAAACAATACCAATAAACGGTATATACGACGCGTACATAAAAACGCTTAAAAAACAACTTGCTGTGGATGAGGAAGGTGATGTTGAAGTATATTTACAGAATATACAGGCGAGAATCAGAGGAAATATACTTATGTCCTTTTCCAATAAGCACGAATATATGGTGCTGGCTACCGGTAATAAAAGTGAAGTTTTAACGGGGTATTGTACTTTGTATGGGGATACGGTCGGAGGTCTTGCCGTAATCGCGGACTTGTCTAAAACAATGGTTTATAAATTGGCGCTGTATCTTAACCGTGATTCTGAAATTATTCCAAAAGAAATAATTGAAAGAGCGCCTTCCGCGGAACTTAAACCGGGACAAAAGGATCAAGATACTCTTCCGCCGTATGATGTTCTTGACGCTGTTCTTTTTTACTTAGAAGAAGGGTGTTCAATGAGAGAGATTGAGCAAAAAGGGTTTGACAAAAAAACGGTGGAATGGGTCGTAAAAAGAATAAAAAGCAATGAATATAAACGCAGACAACTTCCGTTAGCTTTGAGAATAAATATGTAGGCTTGATTAAAAAATATGCTAGGAAGGAGTAGAAATGCCTGTTCCTAAGATAGTTTTTTTTGATACAAAACCGTATGATCGGGAATTTTTTGAATCTGAAAACAGTAACTTTGGTTTTAACATCAAATATGTAGATACGCGTTTAGCTCCGGATACCATTTCAGAGGTTAAAGGGTTTAATGTCCTTTGCATATTTGTAAATGATGTCATTACCAAAGAAATGATTTCTCCGCTTAAAGATTATGGAGTAGAGTTAGTCGCGCTTCGGTGCGCTGGATACAATAACATAGATTTAAGGTCTATTTTCGACAACATTCATACGGTACGAGTTCCCGCGTATTCTCCTTATGCTGTTGCAGAGTACGCTGTCATGCTCATGCTTGCTTTAAACAGAAAAATACATAAAGCGTGTACCCGTATAAGGGATAACAATTTTACATTAGACGGGCTTTTAGGATTTGATCTGCATGGGAAAACTGCGGGAATAATTGGTACAGGAAAAATAGGAAGAGTAGCCGCCAAAATATTAAAAGGTTTTGGAATGGAAGTATTGCTGTATGACGTTAAGCCAGATAATGAGTTTGCCGAAAAAATGGGGATAAGATATGTTTCTTTGGACGAAGTATATTCCAAAAGTGACGTGATTTCGCTTCATTGCCCGCTTACTCCTAAGACTCATCATATGCTTAACGAGTCTAGCTTTTTAAAAATGAAGAATGGCGTAATGGTAATTAATACCGGCAGAGGTGCCCTTATAGATGCCAAAGCGTTAATTATAGCGTTAAAGGACGGGAAAATTGGATATGCCGGGTTGGATGTTTATGAAGAAGAAAGCGAATACTTTTTTGAGGATTTTTCATCTTCGTTTATTAGTGATGATACGCTTGCAAGGTTAATGACTTTTCCAAATGTTATCATTACATCACATCAGGCGTTTTTTACTAAGGAAGCTTTAAAGAATATAGCAAACACAACGCTTAGCAATATTAAGGATTATTTCTCAGGAAAATACCTCGCAAACGAAATCTGTTATAAATGTGAAAGAAAAGAATGTCTTAAAAAACAAAAACAAAGATGTTTTTAAGCCGAGATTGTATTATCTTTCGACAAAACATACCATTTATTTTCTTTCTATAGCTTCATCTTGCAATTTTACGGGTTTCGTGATATAAAAAGCGTGTTTTTATTGATTCAAATAATGAAATAAATGAGGTGGAATATGGCTAACGAGACAGTTTTTAAACGGTATAAAGGCAATCCCATTATAACGGCGCAGGCGGTGCCGCGTGCTAACAGTATTCATAATAGCGCGATAGTACCGTTTGGTAACGGGTTTGCTGGGATTTTTAGGGTCGACGAAATTGATTTTAATTTTACAATGCATGCCGGGCGAAGTAAAGACGGGATAAAATGGGAAATAGATCCGGAGCCGATTAAAATGGAGTCGAATGACCCTGAAATACCAATCAAGGCCAGGACATATGACCCCAGGCTGACGCAAATAGGGGATACTTATTATTTTACCTGGTGTATTGATTCCAGCCAAGGTCCATGTATTGGGCTTGCGACTACTAAAGATTTTAAAGTGTTTCATCAAATGGAAAATCCATTGCCGCCCACTAATCGGAATTGCGTGATATTTCCCAGAAAAATAGACGGGAAATTCGCTATACTTCACCGTCCAAGCGATAGGGGTCATACACCTTTTGGCGACATGTTTTATTCAACCAGCCCTGATCTTGTTCATTGGGGATGTCATAGATTTGTTTTTGGTACTTTGGGAAGCAGTTGGCAGTCAACTAAGATAGGACCTGGTCCAGCCCCGATAGAAATAGAAGAAGGATGGCTTTTAATTTATCATGGTGTGTGGACTAGCTGTAACGGGTATTTGTATTATACCGGCGGGGCTATTCTTGACAGAGAAAAACCCTGGAAAGTTTTGTATCGTACAAAAGATTATCTTCTCGCCCCGACAGAGCATTATGAACGTGTGGGAGATGTTCCGAATGTTGTTTTCCCCAGTTCCGCGGTTGTTAATGACGGAGTAATGCGGCTTTATTACGGATGCGCGGACACTTGTATTTCGATAGCAGAAGCAAAAATGAAAGACCTAATAGGGTTTATTAAAACGCGTAGTGTCTGAAGTTTGGTGTGTATTTACAAATTTGCGCTAAAGACCGAGGTTTTAACCTCGGTCTTTAGCGCAAATCTCTTTTATCTGCAATAAGTTACATCTAGCAACCGTTTAAGCTTTTCTTGTCAAAGATAAGAATTCAGCGCTCTTAATGTTAATGATGAAAAAGCAAGATAGGCATTTGTCTTTTATTGAAAAATAACTGCTACAATATGAACAGCATGAACACATCAAAACAACTTAGATTTTTAAAAACCGTTAAGAAAGTGATTTCTTTTGTTTTAATAGGGGTCTTCTTTTGTACAAATTCGGGGTTTTCTCAGAATAAGACGGAAACAAGTAGTAATGGATATATGATTGTCCCGCCGTTAGCAACCAATCCGCCATGTGAAGTAGTTAGAAATGGGGAGGATGGAAAACTTGAAATAAAACCTATTGCTGAACAATTGCCGGGGGCGGCTACTTTCCAAAACCGATGGGCGTATATTGCCGCGCGTTTTAATATTGCGACTGCTTTAAAATCGCAAATATCTGAATATACTTTAAAACATGATATTTTGGAAATGTTGAAAACAATTGAAGATGAAGATGAAATGTTTGTTCAGAACATAGATTTTGAGAATCTTAAAGAAATAAGGGATGAGTTTGGCAAGATAATAAAATATTCTGTACCGCTTAAAAGAGATGGTATGTTTATGTGTAACTTGGTTTATTCCTTAAAGCAGTACGGTGAAAATGATCAAACTATTCTTTTGCCGGATGGAACAACTCTATATTTAAACATGGATGTTTCTCGAGCTTCTAAAACAGAGGAGAGGCTTTGGACGAAAAATGAAGAATTGGTGCGTATTGTAACATCCTTAGCTAGCTTTGATCACCCAACAAGCATTAATACGGATGTTATTGATCATCTTCAAATATTGAGTGTTCAATATATGCAAATAGAGGTAGTTGTTTTAGACGAAGAAAAATTGTTAAATATTTGTAAGTCTGTCAAAAAATTTGGTTCTGAATTTGGAAAAATTTTGGATATATTAGCAAGATTATCCGGTAAGGCTAAAATGCTTATTTCTGGGGAGACAAATGTAAACAACAATGATATTTTGGATTGGAAAAAAACTGCTATTTGGGCGTATGAAGAACTTAAAAAATATGAACTACAATTTGGATTTTTAAAAAAAGAGATTATTCCGCACTTAATGCCGGATGATATCGAAGAGGTTGAGAAATTCTGCAGATACCTTTCCATTACTAATTCAATGGTAGAAGACAGGATTTTTCTTATGAACGGTATTATAAACGATGAAATATTTGATCTTAAAGAAATCTGTGATTCGCTCTTTAAATATCTTACCGTTACTGCCAGAGACAAACAAGCCAGAAGTTTTTTCAAAATTACAACGCCGGACAAACCTGTCTGGATAAGAGGTAATAGGCTCTCCATAATATCACTCATTTGTAATTTAGCGGATAATGCTTATAAATACTCAAAGAAAAAACATAACGAGAACGCTTGTGTAAGCATTGAAATTGTAGAAGGCAAAAAAGAAGTCGCAATAATAGTGAGAGACAACGGCAGTGGAATGACTCAGCAGGTTATGGAAAGTTTGAGGAAACCATTTTTTACTGAAGGCGGGACAGGAATCGGAACTACGGAAGTAAGTCTTACTGCAAAGTCTCATGGAGGAGCCTTTGAAATGGAGTCTCCCAGTAATTCCGGTGCACAATTTACGGTTTATTTGCCAATGGTTGAATGTCAAAATGAAATCCTCGTAACTGAAGAAAAAAATAATTTTAAAGTTTCGTTGCCGGCTAAAAAAGTTAGGGAATTAGCCGAGAGAATTACATTTCAAATTAGGCCTTTATGGAGGAGAAGCAAAGCGATTATTCGCGGGTTGTCTCCGGAAACGGGCTTGACGGGAACAAATTTGAAAATATTTAGTAGTTTGGACATTTTTATTGCTCAGGCAAGAGATGAAATGAAGCAATTTGCGAATTATATTGAAAATACTAAAAAGTGCGCGAGTAACAAAAATCTTAAAATTCTTCTTAGCGCCATTAACAATACGTTTGCTCATTTTGTTAATAATGGTGTAGCAAATATACAATACATTAAGATGAGATGTGTAGAGGATAATGTTTTGAGGCAGAAAGATATTGAAAAGATTGAAAATGAGTTGGATGCGATTTCCCGGGCGGTCAGTGCCTTGGGCGTTTTGCCGGGAGTCCGTTTGGAAGAAGACCTGGAGACCATATATGTGCCGGGTAGTCAGAATGTAGGCGTTTTTCCGGTGGTTATGGACTCGTTTACTTTGGATTCTAAAATAAAATTTTCACAAAAAGAGAAAGATGTTGAGGACTTTTCTGTCGATAATAAGTGGTATATAAAAGTGAATTTTACAAAATTCAGGAAAAGTGGTTTAGATAGGCAGTATATATATAAACTTAGTGCGAAAAAACAAGAAACTCTGCGTGAACTTAGGCGAATAGCTGAAGAACATATCTTAGCAGAGAAAGATGAAGAGTTTCTAACCGGGCTTTTAGATTTTTTTATGTTCAAAAACACGGAAATGATAAAGGCAAGCGATATATTTTTTAGTAAAGAATGGCGTAAGAATATTGTCGAGGGATTAATTCTTTTGGTGGATAATTTTAATGCGGAAATATATGGAGAAGAAATTCTGGGCGGCGATGGG
>JAHIZQ010000084.1 GCA_018814505.1 Candidatus Omnitrophota bacterium | reverse complement strand
GGCCCGCCGCCTAAAATCATTATTTTTTTCTTAGAAGAAGTTACAGGAACAACATCTTTCCCGACATATGTCGAATAATAGTAAGCCGCGTTTTCAACTCCACTAACAGGAACAGGTTCAAATCCGGCATGTTTACCTATGGATATTCTTTTTTGACGTACTTCTTTTTCTTTCACACAAAAAAGACCTGCCAAATATTTATCAGAAAAACCCCATTCTTTAGCTTTTGTAAGTTTTTCATCAGGAATCTTTTCCCAAGAAAAAGTCTTTAATTCCTTCTCAAATCCCGCAAGCTCTTTCATTTCGTTAATAAACCATCTATGAATATTGGTTAGCTGATAAACTTCATCTACTGTTACACCTTTTGACAAAGCTTCATAAATCAGAAATATACGTTCGCTTGTCGGGACCGCAATTTTTTCCTTAAGACGATCAGCTGAAAGTTCCTTGAATTTTTCTATATTGCCCAAACCATACCTTTTAATTTCTAAAGAACGTATCGCTTTCTGAAAAGCTTCCTTAAAAGTTTTTCCAATACTCATAACTTCACCGACAGCACGCATCTGCGTGCCAAGTACATCTTTTGCCTGAGAAAATTTTTCAAATGCCCACCGCGCGAATTTTATTACAACGTATTCTCCACTGGGCTCATATTTTTCGAGGGTACCTTCTTTCCAGTAAGGAATTTCATCCATTGTCAGGCCCGCCGCGAGTTTTGTCGAAATAAGCGCAATGGGAAACCCCGTTGCTTTAGAAGCAAGAGCTGAAGATCTTGACGTCCTCGGATTAATTTCTATTACTACAAGCCTATCGTCTTCAACATTATGCGCGAACTGCACATTAGTCCCACCCACAACACCAATTGCCTCAACAATTTTATACGAAATATCCTGCATGCGTTTCTGCAGAGGCTTCGGAACGGTAAGCATAGGGGCCGCGCAAAAACTGTCTCCGGTATGCACTCCCATAGGATCAATGTTTTCAATAAAACAAACTGTGATTTTCTGGTTCTTTTCATCTCTGACAACTTCAAGTTCCAGTTCTTCCCATCCGAGAACGGATTCTTCCACCAAAACCTGATGTATCAAACTGGCCGCGAGGCCTCTATTGACAATTGTCCGCAATTCTTCAACATTATAAGCTATTCCGCCGCCTGTCCCGCCCATCGTATACGCCGGGCGCAAAACCACGGGATAATTAAGCTTTTCGGCAATTTTTTCAGCCTCTTCAACCGAATGGCAAGGCTCAGATTTCGCGACTTCAACCCCTAGCTTTGCCATTGTTTCCTTAAAAACAATTCTATCTTCTCCGCGTTCAATCGCGTCTACCTTTACACCAATAACTTCTACATTGTGTTTTTTAAGAATTCCCGCTTTGTTAAGACCCGAGGTGAGATTTAGACCAGTCTGCCCGCCTAAGTTAGAAAGAAGCGCATCGGGTTTTTCTATTTCAATAATCTTTTCCAAGCTACTTATTGTCAACGGCTCAATATAGGTTTTATCCGCCATTCCGGGATCTGTCATTATTGTAGCCGGATTTGAATTAACCAAAACTATTTCATATCCCTCTTTTTTAAGGGCTTTACATGCCTGGGTTCCTGAATAATCGAATTCACAAGCCTGTCCTATTATGATTGGCCCTGATCCGACAATTAGCACTTTATGAATATCATTTCGTCTTGGCATATTGTTTTCCCTCCCGTAGTGTGCCGGACAACCAACTTTTCCATCAACTGATTTCTACCCCGCACTGGTTAGATAATTCCACTATTAATTTCTCTTCACCGCATTTACATAAAAAAGACGCCCCTTCCTCATTATTATCAAGGTAAGAACGCCTTTGTTCTTTTAGTACCTGCCTCGGACCCATTTCTTGAAGCATTATCTATATTTCAACACTAAATGTCAAGTTGAAAAAAATTTCATACTTTCTTTTAATCATTGATAAAATTTACTATCAGCTCTCCTCATTTTTGTCTTTATATTACTTCAGCCCCATTTAAATATTTATCAATTGCCCTAGCAGAATGTTTTCCTGCTCCCATAGCGGCAATAACCGTAGCAGAACCGGTAACAATATCTCCGCCGGAAAATATGTCTTTAATATTAGTATGACCGCATTCATCAGCTGTGATATTGCCTTTACGCCCAAGTTTTAACCCTTCTATGGTATCAAGAAGAAGCGGATTCGGCCCATTTCCGATAGCCACAACTATGGTATCAACTTGCATCTCAAAATCTGATCCTTCCATTGAAACGGGTCTGCGCCGGCCGCTTTCATCGGGCTCGCCAAGTTCGTTTTTAAGGCATATCATTTTTTGTATGTTTCCTTCATCCGTACCTATTATTTTTATCGGAGTTGTTAAAAGATGAAATTCTATGCCTTCTTCTTTTGCATGATGTATTTCATCTATTCGAGCAGGCATTTCAGCTTCTGTGCGGCGATATACAATGTATACTTTTTCCGCGCCTAATCTTAAGGCGCATCTGGCAGAATCCATCGCCACGTTTCCGGCTCCAATAACAACAACTTTCTTACCTACATTAATCGGCGTATCATACTCTGGAAATTTATAGGCTTTCATCAGATTTACCCGCGTTAAAAATTCGTTAGCCGAGTACACGCCATTAAGATTTTCACCAGGAATTCCAAGAAAATACGGAAGCCCAGCACCTGTCGCGATAAAAAAAGCTTTAAACCCTTCCTGTCTCAATTTATCAATTGTTTTAATTTTACCAATAATGTAGTTAAGCTTTATATCAACTCCCAGTTTATGTATGGCCGAAACTTCTTTCGCTACTATTTCTTTCGGCAACCGAAACTCGGGTATCCCGTAAACAAGCACACCTCCGGGTTTATGAAGCGCTTCAAAGAGCGTAACATCATACCCCATTTTGGCTAAATCCGCCGCGCAGGTCAATCCCGCGGGACCTGCGCCTATAACCGCTACTTTTTTGCCCCTTTTTTCATGGGGCATTTCTAGTTCCTCGTTTTCCGAAGATTGTATATTCTGTTTTTCAAAATCCGCCGCGAATCGTTCAAGGCTTCCTATGTTTATGGGGTTACCGGTTTTCATCAAAACACACATTTTTTCGCACTGATCTTCCTGCGGACAAACCCTGCCGCAGACAGCTGGTAAATTGTTGGTCTTTTTTATTGTATCAATCGCGTCCTTAAACCGTTTTTCTTTAATAGCTTTTATAAACGCCGGTATATCAATTTCAGCCGGGCATCCATTTACACAAGGCGCGGTTTTACATCCAAGACATCTTGAAGCTTCGCTAACAGCCTCTTCCTCATTATAGCCATAAGGCACCTCATCAAAGTTTTTTATTCTTTCTTTAGAATTCTGTTCTCTCACGTTATGCTCCTATTGTTTTGGTTAATATGACCGTTAATTAACTTATTGCTTGATTATTCCTTATAATCGGTCTATATATACTACCTATCCAAACCTATCCGACATTTTCCGCTATAATGATCTAAGGCCTGTTTCTCTTTACCAATATACCTAGACTGGCGATGCAAAAGATCTTCAAAATTTACAAGATGTCCGTCAAACTCCGGGCCATCAACACATGTAAACTTTGATTGCCCATCGCAAATTATTCTGCATCCGCCGCACATTCCTGTACAATCAATCATAATCGAATTCAACGAAACCAAAGTACGCACATTTTTAGGCCTTGTCATTTCTGATACCATTTTCATCATTATTATCGGACCAATAGCAAAAACTAAGTTATATTCTTCTTTCGACAAAAGATCTTTTAAAACATCCGTAACAAATCCTTTTCTCCCTCGAGACCCGTCATCCGTAGTAACATGGACCTTATCGCAGAATTCCCGTATCTCTTTTTCGCATATGACGAGGTCAGCGGTCCTGGCCCCGATTATCACCGTGACGTCGTTCCCGCCAGCGGCCATAGCTTTCGCTATCGGATACGCCTCGGCGGTCCCCACGCCGCCGCCTATACAGATAACCTTGCCCACGCCCCCGGTCTTCGCCGCGTGGCCCAGCGGCCCGGCGATATCAG
>JAHIZQ010000083.1 GCA_018814505.1 Candidatus Omnitrophota bacterium | reverse complement strand
TCCCCCGAAGGCCTCGAAGTGTTCCTAACATTTTGTAACTCTCTTAAAATACTTATCTTACAATATCTAAACTTCGTGATTCCCTAAACTCGAAGTTTCACGAAGTCTCGAAGTTTTGTTAGTTTTTGGCCGATTTTTGACTGTTTTGGGGTTTTCTCGTAAATTTCTGCTATTTCCCTGTCCGGCTCAGTCTGAATAAAGTCAAAGGGGTCTTCCATTATTTCAGGTAGTTTTATCTCGATATCCATCTTCGGTAGTTCATAATCTATGTCTTCGATCAGTTTATAGCAGTATCTTTTTCCCTGTTTTCCCGACACCTGCTGTAAATATTCAAGTTCTACCAATTCTCTTATATGCGCTCTCACCTGCCATTCACTCCAACCGTTATGATCCATTATCTCGCGCCGGGATATTTGTATGGATTCCAGTTCGTCTCCTGTCTTGTCATTTACGCTTAATATAAGTTCTCTGATGTTTCCATACAGGCTCTTTGCCGGCGGTGACAAATAATCCAGATTCTTTGTTAAATATTCTTTTGCCAGGTCATTTGCTATTTTTACGTCTTCTATCTCAACAAATATATATTCCGCTCCGTCTTCTCTCAGTTTGGGTTCTTTTTGATACTGCCTTACAAGCGCCACCGCGTTTATTAGATTTAAATATTTTATGTTTTCCCGTCTTGCCCTTAATGTCTTTGATGTAAATGTTAGATAGTTTTCAAAGGGGTTTACTATATCAACCTGCTTTATCAGCCTCTGTATGTTCTTATGCAATTTCGTTATTTTGTTTTTTCGTTTCCTTAAACTATAGCCTTCTTCTCCGTAAAGTTTCCTCTGATACTCAAGGATCCTTTCGGTCTGCTCTTCACTCTCGTCTATCGTGGCTATTATAAACCGGTTCATTGTTTCATAGTTCAACGTCTGTTTTGTCGTGGTCATAAATACTGATGTCGATATTTTTACTTCTACCGTCTGATTCTTCAGTTCTCCGCTCACAGGATCCTTTATCGTGCTTCCGGTTCTCAGGCAATCGCTTGTAAGCACGTTCCTCAATCCATAATCTGTACCTACCGCGCCTGCTTCTTCCTCTATGGCAAGCACCTTCTTATATAACGCTTCTTTCTCGTGATAAAAAAGCGCCTGGCCTGTTAACCTCGTATACTTCACTACGTCTTCTTCCGGCATAAACGATAATACCGCATCCTGCAGGCTTGTCTTGCCTGCCGCGCTTCTTGATATTATTGCCACGGATAACGGGTTCCGAAGTTTCCGGCTGGTTGCGGCTAAATAGCCTATTAAAAGATTTTTGTCTTCACCTACGTAACCGCACTTGTGATAATCCGACATTATTCTCTCTAACAGGTTTTTCGATTGTAAGATTTTTAAAGCTTCTTCCCGTTCTTCTTCGGTCATTTCTTTTTTAACGTCTTTCGTTTTCTTCTTTTCTTTTAAATATTCCGATTGCACTTCCTCAAGCTTTTCGATTATGCACCTTACGTCGTCTCTTACCGTACCTTCTTTCAGCCCTATAAGCTTTTTTACCATCCGTATAAATCTTTCCCTTGGCATTGAACTTGTTATATCAAACGTGTCTAAATGACTTTTACCTTCCGCTTTTATCCTTACGTTCCCTTTGAATCTGCCGAGTTTCGTTAAATCTATTCCCCTTACTCTGTATTCTCTGCCGTTAAAATCAAAATGATAATCGTCTTCAGTTTCTTTAAAATCATATCCTTTTGGTTCTTCTTCTAAAAAGACTATTTTTTTTGTGTTTTTTAGTATGTCTTGTTTTGCCATTCCTTTTAATAACCATTCGTTTATGTCTTTTATCCCTTCAGGAATATCTAAGTTGTAACAGTTGATACCGAGTTCTTCTTTTACCTTTTTGCTTATTTTTTCTGTACTGCTTCTCCCTGCTGTGTCATTATCCAAACATAAGACTATTTCCTCCGTTTGGTTTTCTTTCATATATTTTATGTGGTCTTCCGTAAAACCGCCCGCGCCGAACAATGAGACAGCCTCCCTTATG
>JAHIZQ010000082.1 GCA_018814505.1 Candidatus Omnitrophota bacterium | reverse complement strand
TTTTGTCTTTTTTCTTAGGCACATCTTCTTCCACTATCTTATCAATCACAATTTCATCAATCGCAATTTTCTCTTCATCTAACTCTTCACCAACAGGTACTTTAATTTCTACTTTTTTTTCTTCAACCGCCGGTTCAGCTTTTTTAATTATCTTCGGGCCTTTAATAAATTCTTCACGTCCCTCCAATATGCTATCCGTAACTAAACCGGTGATCAATTTAATCGCCCTTATAGCATCATCATTCGCGGGAATGGGATAATCTATATCATCGGGATCGCAATTTGTATCAACGACAGCTACCACCGGAATATTCAGCTTATTTGCCTCTTTAATAGCTATTTCTTCCCTTTTAGCGTCAATTACAAATATAGCCTGAGGAATTTCCTGCATTTCTTCTATACCCAACAAATTCCTCTCAAGTTTTTCCAATTCTTTATTCAATTCCGCGATTTCTTTTTTGGTCATTTTTTCGGCTTCGGCTTGTTCTCTTTTGTGTCTCAAACTCTTCATTTTCGCTACACTTTTGCGAATGGTTTCAAAATTGGTTAAAGTTCCACCGAGCCATCTATAGTTAATATAATACATAGAACATCTTTTTGTTTCCTGCTCTACTATATCCTGAGCCTGCTTTTTAGTTCCTACAAAAAGTATGCCCCCACCTCTCAAAGCGGTTTCTCTAAGAAAATTACGCGCTTCCTCCAGTCTTTTTGAAGTCTTTTGAAGGTCTATAATATGCACACCGCCTTTTTCACCAAAAACAAACCCGCGCATCTTGGGATTCCAGCGTTTTGCCTGATGCCCGAAATGCACACCTGCTTCTAAAAATTGTTTAATTAAATTATCTTGCAATTTCATCTCTCCCTTTTTATTATTTGATTATAATTGATTTATGCACTCATTTCTATTATAAGAAATAGGTATTATTATAACACAGTTTTGTCTTTTTGCAAGTTTTTAAAATTATTTTTTTATCTTGCCAAAAAGAGCTTTTTCACAACCTAAACTGCATTTCATATAATTTCCTGTAAAGCCCGTTTTTTCCCATCAATTGCTCATGTGTTCCTTCTTCGATAATTCTGCCTTCATTTATAACAATAATTCTGTGAGCGCCTCTAATGGTCGAAAGCCTATGGGCAATTACAAACGCCGTTCTTCCCTTTATCAAATTGTTGACTGCCTCCTGAACCATCTTTTCCGATTGCGTATCCAACTGTGAAGTGGCTTCGTCTAAAATCAAAATAGGCGGATTTTTTAAAATAGCCAGCGCGATAGACAATCTCTGCTTTTCTCCCCCCGAAAGTTTAAATCCCCTATCACCTACTACCGTATCATAGCCGAGTGGCAGATTTATTATAAAATCATGGGCATTAGCTATTTTAGCGGCTTTTTCTATCCTTGATTGGTCTAAAACAGTTCCATAAGCAATATTTGCTTTAATACTATCGTTAAAAAGAATCGTCTCCTGGGTAACTATTCCTATCTGGCTTCTCAGCGAATCAAAGCTCACTTTCCTTATATCATTACCGTCAAACAATATCCTGCCTTTGGTGCAATCGTAAAAACGCGGTATGAGATTCACCAAAGTAGTTTTTCCTACTCCGCTCGGACCCACAAAAGCTATTATTTCCCCCCGTTTGACTTTCAGATTAACATCTTTCAAGATATCTCTTTCTTCATAACGAAACCATACATTCTGAAAAACTATATCTTCACTAAATTGAGCCGCGTCTATAGCTCCTTTTACCTGAGATACCGATGGAACGGTATCAAATATTTCAAAAATTCTGGTAGCCGCGGCCAAAGCCTGCTGATTTATAGCATGTATTTTAGAAAGACGCTTAAAAGGCGTTATCATCTGAGAAATGCATCCCAGAAAAGCGAAAAAAGCACCGGGGTCCAACGTACCTTCAATCATAGCTTTTCCGCCTACAAACATAATCCAACTTACAGACACAACCGTTATAAATTCCGCTAACGGGCTTACAAATATTATCCGTTTCGCGGACTTAATCATAATTTTAAAAAAAGACT
>JAHIZQ010000081.1 GCA_018814505.1 Candidatus Omnitrophota bacterium | reverse complement strand
TTAAAAAAAATCGTATCTTTTCCACGTTAGCAACCAAATCAAAACAAAAAGCCAAGCAAAATGAACTATTGAAACTGGAATCCAAATATTGTTCTTGGGGAGATACTGTCCATTACGTAAAGAAACCTAATATTTTCCAGAAATCCGAAGGCAGTTTTCTTTATGACATACACGGCACAGAATATCTTGACCTTCAAATGTGGTATTCCGCGGCAAATTTTGGATATAAAAACGAACGGTTAAACTCTGTATTAAAAAAACAGATTGATACCCTGCCCCAGCTCGCGTGCCAATATCTTCATGAAGAAAAAATCTGTTTAGCAGTTAAACTAGCAAAAAAAATGGAAATAGCATTCGAAGAAAAAGGACGCGTTCATTTCAATGTTGGTGGATCTTCCGCGATTGAAGATTCGCTCAAACTTGTAAGAAATCATTCCGGACGTAATCTCGTTTTCGCGTTTATGGGAGGATATCACGGCCGCACCCTTGGAGCCTCCGCGATAACGTCGAGTTTCAGGTACAGAGAAAACTATGGACACTTCGGAGATAGAGCCTTTTTTATCCCATTCCCCTATTGTTTCAGGTGCCCCTATGACAAACATAAATCGTCTTGCTCTTTGTATTGCCTTAAACTGTTTGAAAAGCTTTTCGAAACCGAATATTATTCTGTTATAAACAAAAAGACCAATACATGTGAATTTGCCGCGTTTTATGTTGAATCTGTACAGGGAACCGGCGGATACATTATCCCGCCGCAGGGATACTTTAAAAAACTTAAAGAAATTCTCGACAAACACAATATACTTATGGTTGACGATGAAATACAAATGGGGTTTTTCCGTACAGGCAGGTTTTGGGCAATCGAAAACTTTGGCGTACTGCCAGACATAATTGTTTTCGGGAAAGCTCTTACTAACGGGCTAAACCCGATTTCCGGAGTATGGGCAAAAGAAAAACTTATATCTCCCGATGTTTTCCCGCCAGGGTCAACACATTCAACTTTTTCATCCAATACTTTAGGCACAACCGTCGGGCTTGAAGTAATGAATTTAATAGATGAATCGGATTTTAAAACAAGTATCCCTGAAAAAGGCAAATACCTATTATCCCGATTTAAAGCCCTGCAGAAAAAATACACTGAAATAGGCGATGTTGACGGGTTAGGGCTGGCAATACGAATTGAAATGTGCCAAAAAGACGGATATACTCCCAATAAAGACCTTGCTGACAAAATAGAACAAATCGGATTAAGTGGCCGACTGACTGCCGGAGGTGCCAAACGCGGTCTTGTGCTTGATATAGGCGGTTATTACAAAAATGTTTTTACTCTCGCACCGTCTTTTTACATAACACTGCAAGAAATGGATCTTGCGGTGGATCTTTTTGAAGAGGCGCTTTCAAAAGCTTTAAAGAAGAAGGGATCATAACTAATGTTCGCGACTTTTACGGATAAAATTATAGCAGGATCATCACCCGCGGTTTTAGACGCTTTACTCAAAAAAACTTCCCGCGGAGTATTTGACTGGAAAAAACGCGCGTCTTTTCAAAATACAGTTAATTACGCGTACAAAAATTCAGCGTTTTATCGCAAACAGTTTAACAATTTAAACATAAACCCTTCAAAAATTAAATCTCCTCGTGATTTGGGCGATTTTTACACTAAACCTGAAGACATTATAAACCACGCGGAAGACTTTTTGTGTTGCCGCCCTCATACGGTTTTTGAATCTTCCGGAACAACAGGACAAAACAAACGCATATATATGACTCAGGACGAACTAAACGCAATAGGTAAATTTGTTGCCGCGGGGCTTTTTCTTGGAGGGGTAACAAAAAAAGATAACATTATTAACGCTCTTGATTTCTGCATATGGATTCCAGGGATTGTCACTCAAAAAGGGTTGGAACAATCCAAACTTTTCGGAATAACTGCCGGAAAAATTGATCCTATGGAAGTTTATAAACGCATTGAAAGATATAAGATTACCGTAGTAATCGGCGAACCAACCTGGCTCATAAAACTTACTGAAATAGCTGAAACTCACGGATCGCTTCCCTTAAAACTCTTGATCGGCGGAGCTGAAGCCATGCCGGAAAACGCGAGGGGCTGGATGAAAGATGTTTGGCAGGGCGCGGACGTGCGCATGGTATACGGCACTGTGGAATCGGCCGGCATTATCGCATTTGAACCACATGATGAATGCGGCGCTTATCATATTGATGAAAACAATTTTTATGTTGAAACCGTAAACACCGATAGTGAAGGATACGGCGAAGTTGTCTTCACAACTTTAAACCGTAGATGCATGCCTTTAATTCGTTACAAAAACCATGACATAAGCCGAATCATAAATGAACCTTGCACGTGTAAACTGCCTTTCCGAAGGTTAGCAAAACTGCGCGGTCGGACTGACGAAATTGTTGTCACTTCCGGGGGGAACCTTTATCCACTTATGTTTGAAGAAATCCTTAAGGACGTTGACGGGATAACCCGTGATTGGCAAATAATTTTTTCCAGCCGAGGAGTTAAAGAAGTTATGGAACTTCATCTTGAACGTGCAAAAGATTCGATACAAGAAAAAATCGAAACTCAAACTTTTGAGAATATCAAAACTAAATATCCTGACCTATGGAAAAACCTTTCTTTCAAAACTTTCGATACAGACTTTGTGTATCACACGCCCAATACACTTCGTAACGGCAGAAAGCTTATTCGCCTTATTGATAAACGAAATTTATCCTGACAAAAGGTAATGTTTTTCTACTCTATTCAAGAATAAAATTTTATATTTTGAAGATATCCCGGCTCTTCGACCGGGATGACATTTTTTCCTTTGGCCGGGATGACAGCTCCTTTTTATTGCACGCTAAACAAAGAACCCTGGGATTGCCAAGTTGCAATCCCAGGGTTCTTTGTTTGATATACCATCAAGCTTATTACGCCTTGCTTAGTATCTGTTTCACATGCATTTCAAACTTTTCTCTCATTTCCTGCGCGTTGAAAGGTTCTATTGGCTGTTCTATATATTTATACCAAATACTCGTTTCGGAACTCTTTATCAGTTTAACAGCTTCTTCAAGAGCCTGGGCAAAAGAATAAGCTCCCTCTATTTTGCCAAAAATAATAACCGGCATTTCAAGTTTTTGCACACACTCATATAACTCAGTCATATCGCCACTATGACTTCTAAATATACCTAACACCTGTTTTTTATTAGGCTTAACCTGCATAGTATTATGCAGTTTTTGCATGGCATACTCTTTAAGAGCAGACATTTCTTTAATTGATTCAAAATCTTGTCTCCTACCCCCTTTTAGATCATTTTTCCCAGCAATAAAAACTTCTATGCTTGGATCAGCTTCTTTTATGAGAGCTTCAAGCCCAAGAATATCTTTATCATCTTTTTCTCGTTTCTTAACATAAAGAATAATCTGACCCTTACTAAAAATCTTCTTTTGACCAAAACTAGCACTTTCAAGCGTCTCTTTAAGATCCACAACAGCACCTTTGTCAATAATGTCATCAGCGTACAGTATAAGAGAATTGGGATCTTCCGTATCTCGCACCAAACTAAACGCCATTTTCATTTGGCTCAATGTGGAAGTAAGCCCTATTTTTAATATTCCCAAAAATGCATCTATGGTTTGAGGTAGTTTTCTTAGTGCTTCTTTTGGAGCCTTAAACTCTTCTCTTTTGTCAATTTCTTTTCTCAAATCTTGCCGTAATTGGTTTGACAAAATATTAAATCTGGTATCACGGTTTGCCGCATTAGTTAAAACATTTAAAAGTTCCATACACGTGGCAAATCCTTTATCAAAAGACTTGGTTTTAAGATGTCTTACAACGTAAAACCCTCTTAAATCATCCAAAAGAAAATCACTCGCCTTAGCGTCTAATTCAAGTATTGCCTCAGCCGCAAAGTCTGAATTTACTTTTGCAAAATGCGAAAACAACCGCGCTGATTGATAATCTCTTGCCCGCTCATCTCCACTATACCCATATTCTGCGCCGTAGTTAATAACTTTTTTAAAAAATTCGCGTGCATCCGCGTCTTCAAAATAATCAACAACAAGCGTACGAAAAATATATCGACACATCTTATGTCGTCTAACCCCACAAAAAACAGCGGCAACAAAGGCCTCTGGGGCTTTTTGGGCAATCTTTTTAATATACTCCCTCTTAGCGTCATCTAAATTCGTATATTTAATTATCCTTTCTTTAGTTCTGATTGTTAATCCTTCTTCTTCAGCAACTTTTTGTGCAAAATTATCATATATTTCCCACAGAAAATAAGTAAAATTCTGGATATTTTTCTGCTGGAATTCTACTTTTTGAGCTAACCCTTCTATACTTTCAGCAGAAATTATTCTTTCCTCAAGTGCTATTTCTTCCAACGTTTGGTTAACTCCCCTAACCACATCTTTAACCCCTTGAATTACCGCCTGATTATCTTGTCTCCTTATCGATTTTGCCTGACTATATTCTTCCACCGAAATTTTTTGGTCTTCGAGCACTTCGTTCCACAATTCACCCACTCCATATTTATCTACTGTAAGTTCCGGCTGATATCCTTCAGCTTCAATCTGCCAAATCATAGCCTCTACAATAAACTCTTCAAGTGCATATTTACGAGTCATTAAAACTTCATCTTCAATCTGACTCGGCTCAATTTCTCGAACAAAAACTCTGCCATCTTTTGTAAGCATTAATACAGTTTTACCTTCTTCAATATGTTTACCGCTGAGCGTTATCTCATGCGTAACTGTATCAAAATTCGAACCTGTAACTTCCACAACCGCAGGTACTTTGTATTTAAGTGAAAGTTCTTGAGCATGATTCCGAAACTCTTCAAGCGCGATAACTCCCGCCGATAAACTTATCGCGTTTTTGTCTTCTGCGGTAGTTATAGGTTTAACTAAGATAGTAGGCACGCCCTTTTTCTTGTATTCCAGCGCCTTTTTTGCGCTGAAAACAGCTACTCCTTGAGTTGTTCCATGCGATGCGACTTTACCCCTACCTACATTTCTAGCATCTTGTGGAATTTCTTTTACAGGCTCATATTTTAAAGCTTCAAGGTCTATTTCTTTCAGCCTTACGCCAGCTTCTTTTTGGGTAATGATCTTTTCCTGCACAAGATCATAAATCATTCGGACAAAAGCTTCTTTTGAAGAAGTACCTTTTTTCACTTGTAAAAGGTTCAACTTCGCTACCTTCGTTTTACGATTTCATACAACACCAAACTCAATCAATGCCATGTCCTCTATACATTTTTCCACTTCCAATAAAAGATCTCTCAGCTCGTTTTTCATTTCAGGATATTTTTCTGTTAAAGCCTCCAGCCCTTTTAGTTCGCTAATTTCAGATCCTAAAACTGCTTCTTTACACGTTCCATTTATTTCTTTTTTGCCAGTCAATGGATCTCGGCTTCTTGCTATCCCGGCAAAATCTCCCACCAATACGTTAAGACTCATTTCCTGCACCATAACCGCATTAACTTCAAAGGGACGCGTCGGTCCATCATGCCTAGTATTACAAAGTGCAACAAGTGAAACCGCTAGGTCCAATTGTTCGAACGGATCCTGAGGGAATGTTTTTCCTACTTTTTTAGAATACATCTCCTTTGATGTTTGAACCCGCCATTTCCTTTTTGATACAGCACTATCCCAAGGTATTATGCTCATTAAATTAACATCAGTAAAATCATCTTTTGTGGCTTTACCTGACACAACAGCTAAATCACGTATGAAATCCGTGTAAAATCTATAGGCAAGGTATTCATCTCCCAATAGTTCTGCCAAGCCTTCAACTGTTTCGTCGGTAAGCCCGACATTTAAAAGAGTAGGGTTTTGTCCCGGTTGATCAATTGGACT
The DNA here is from genome assembly GCA_018814505.1 of Candidatus Omnitrophota bacterium. Lineage (GTDB taxonomy): Bacteria > Omnitrophota > Gorgyraeia > Tantalellales > Tantalellaceae > JBDRNE01. The sequence continues at coordinate 6,218 of JAHIZQ010000081.1, read as the reverse complement.
AGAATCACGCACAGCTACTAAAAGCGGATTTTCAGCATCTCCAAATTTTAACCCGCTTTTTCCTGCAATCCAAGCAAGTTTCTTATCAAATTGTTCTCTATTGCGGCGAACTATTTCTTGCTTTTTCAGCGAGGCTTGATCTTTATCATTCGGCAAAACAAACCATTTCGGAATAGTTGCTTTAACACTTTTCGCCTCTAACCTTTTTTCAACTACGGCTAACAACACTGCTTTTTCGCCCGCAGAAAGCGTCATCTCGGGGGTAACCTCTTCACTGGTTAAAAGTATTGGGGTTAAATCGCTGGACATTGAAACACCAGTTTCTTTTTCAATTAACGCAATTTTGTCTAAAGGTGTCTTATCGCTAGCCTTCTTAAGCTCATTCTTATGCTGTTTCAAAAAGTTTTGCCATTCCATGTCACTTATAAAACTATCTTCAATTGTCATAATGGGTAAAGTTTCTTCCTCCAACGCTTTCCTATAAATTTCAAGCAATTCTTCCCTCGAAACAGCTTGTTTCCCTTCTTCTTTCCAGAAAAAGTAATTTGAGCCGTCTTTTGCCTTTAATATCACACCGCCTCTTGAATCAAGAGCGCCTTGTGGAGTTAACACTTTTTCTTTTACTTCCTTTTTCGCTAAAGAAAAGTTCTCCATATCTCCCACGGGGCTAGCTAATCCTTCACCGGCAACTAACCTGACATCAGGAATAAAAAGTCTATCTTTATATTTTTCTACAAACTGTTCCCATTCCGGCGAACCACTATCAGTTATCGAAATAACTTGAAACTTCTCTTCGTTTATCGCCTTGACATACTCTTCCTGAACTTCCTTGCTGGTTATTTTTTTGAGATCTTTTCCCCAGAAAATGAACCGCATGTTTCCAGCAATAAGAAATACATTTTCATCCTTATTAATCGCGCTTGGAGCATAAAACTGGTCATTTCGCCAATTATATGCTTTCTTTTGAAGCAAATAGTTGTCCACTTTTAGTTGCAAATAATTATCTAATCTTTCACCAACTAAAGCTTTTTCCAGTTTTTCCGCATATTTTTCTCCATACTTTTCGGCAGGTACGTAATTTTTTCCATCATAAATTTCTAACCCAGTGTGTAAACACATGACTTCGCGAGTTAAAAGAACGGCTAAAAGTTCAGAATCTTCCTGTGTTAGATTTTCTATCATTGTTTTCGTAAAATACACGTTACCATTGGTAAGAGACGGATGTGCCACAGTATAGTTATTTCTGTTAGGACATAATAGACACGGAGAAATATTTTCGGAATCCACATTATAGTAAAAATTCGTCTCCTCTAACTGTTTTAACAACTTGTCAACCGGAATAAGATCTCCGATCTTTTTCACTACCTCGCTCTGCATAAGATACTCTCGTACAGTATTTCTAGCTGTTACAGTAAAGTTTTGCATATTTTTCGTATCAAAAAGTTTTTTAATAACCCTTCTAACAGACGTATGGCTAACTTGCCCTTTCTTTTTTGCAAGAGGCTGTTCTGCTTTATCTCCGTAAACTGGAAGTTCTTCTCTTAAAATTTCAAAAAGTTTTTTACCTTTAAGGTTATTTTTATTAACGTTTTGTAATCCTTTTTTGAGTTCGTCAAACGTTAATGTCTCTGCCAATATTTTCCACATATTTGGCGCTTGTTTATCTGGAATCTTTCTAAAAGCTGTCTCTTCAAGATTATCTATCCCGCCATGATGCATTATTACTTTTGCCATGGTTTCTTTCAAAGTTTCCCTTAAAATGTCTTTTAGTTCTTTACCCTGCATATGCGCGATCAATCTTCCCATAGCAAGAGACTGCGCCAATATCGCGTTCATGCCAAGGTGACCTTTTCTCTGCATAACTTCTATCTGATCTTTCCAATCGGCATCTTTTTTCAAAAATCCATTGTTAATAGCTATTTCTTTTTCTTTTGCAAGAAGAGCCGTATCTACATCTGTTAGCCTGCCGATTTCAGAAAGCGTCTTGCCTTTAAATAATTTACTGAGCGTTTCTTCCACATTTTGAACCGCATTTAAACAACCTTTACCTTCATAACGATTAACACGTTTGTATAAATCACTTAATTCTTTATCCTCTTTAGCATCTATATCACTCTGCATTACGTCCTTGTCAAACATGAACATTCCACTATCATCATCAAATTTAAACAGCGATTTAAACTTCTCGTAATTTGTAAGATGTTTCTTTATTTGATAAAGATGCATTTTCCCGTCAACAAGATGAAACGCTTCGCCGGTACCGGATGAAGTGCCTACGGGAGTCGCTCCAGTAAAAGTATGAAAGCTCTTGAAACGCTTGTCCCCTCTAATACCAAAAGATACTTTTACCCCTACCGTTGGAATACCCGCGTTTGTTGATTCCTCTCGCGCGGTTATTTCAGTGATAATCATTTTTTCTATTAACTTTTCAGCATAACCTTCGGTCGCTCTTTCTTCTGGGGTTAAGCGTCTGGTCAACTCTTCTTGAGCCTCTTTTCTGGCGTCTATCATCATTTTCATAACAGAACCGTACTTGTAGAGGCGTTCCGTATTCGCTCCTCCTCCCGCTTTAAGACCAACCGCGTCGCACGCTAGAGCTATCTGAGCTTCCATATCATCATTAGGTGACTTTGACCTGTGCGAAACAACTATCTGCAAATCTTTACCCAATGCCACAAGTATTGCCAACAAAGTTTCTGAAAGCGTACCTATCTGATTGGCTTTACATAAAAATGTATTGTTTAAATCATTATCTGCCGCGTTTTCAATAGAGGAGTCCCTTGTTGTAACTGAATCGTCTCCTATAATAAAAAGTTTGTCCTTATAGTGCTTCATTATCAGCTTCCAACCATCATCATCATTTTCCGCGAAACCGTCTTCAATTGATATAATTGGGATTTCATCTTCTTCTATTGCTTTTTTGTAAATTTCAAGAAGTTCGTCACGTGTTAATTCAGGTTTGCCGTCTGATTCAGCTCTCCAAAATTTGTAATACCCAACTTCTTCGTTCTTACCTTTTAAATGTTTAGACTCATTATACGCGTTTTGCATTTCACTTGCCGCGGGGTCTAAAGCTAAAGCAATATCAAACTTCCCGTTTTTATTATAGCCACACCTTTCAATAGCCTGCTTTGCCATTCTCCATAACCTCTGTTCAGGAACAAGGTCTCCCTTTTCTTTCTCAATATACGGGGCTAATCCTCCTTCAAGACCTATTCCTAACACTCCGCAATTTTCTGTAGTTGAAATTATTTTCTTAAGTGTGTTCTGCAGTCTAATTACTATTTCCTGGGCATCCCCGCAATTTTTAACGTTGATGGGTAAAAACATCATTTCCTGCATACTGATATTGCTTTCTTTAAATTCTTTTTCAGTATGTTTGCCGCCCATACCTGAATTTCTAAATTGCCATGGCGCGCGAAGCTTCTCACCATTACTAAAAAGCACTTCTTCCATCCTAGTCTCAATTAATTTCTTCTTAATTGTAGACATTTGGTTTTTCCACGCGTCAGGACGGGAAGTATCCTTTTTAGCCGGTTTGTCATCTTTAATCTTACTGGGATCCGTAAAGAAAAATTTTATTACCCCCCAAATACCTGTCATGCCAATTTTTTTTCTATATTTCGTATACTCTCCTCTGTCGGTAAAGAAAAAGTCTAATGTGCCCATTTCACCAAAAGCTAAAAGATATCGTCCTATAAAAATTAAAAGAGGGAATCCTGCTACCCATCCGTATCTAATCAAAAGAATAGATGATATTATTCCAAAAAATCCTAAACGCCCGCTCGACTTGGGACCTCTTGCAGAAACCGCGTCATGATACGGCGCGGCAATTTTATAGTTTAACCCTTCCCGAATTATTCCAGGAAAGAGCCCTAGCGGGCCTAAAACTATTATCTTCGCGTTCCAAAACCATTTTCTTGGATCGTAGAACTTTCTATCAAGATTCTTCTTAGCATCCGTGTAATATTCTTTATACAAACTGCGCATTTTTATGGATTTAATATAATGGCCTCGTTCATGTACGGCAATCGCAAGATAAACAGCCATGGCCCATATAAAAACTGTTAAAATCGCGTATGGCGAGAAAAACATATACCTAATAATCTGCCATCTTGTAAAACCTACTCCTTTAGGCAAACTAAGTAATGAAAACATAAATGCTTCTATCCCGGAATCTGTAATGTGATTTGCTATAATCCAATTCTTTTTCATCTTGGATGTTTTTCTAACACCCGTAGATTTGCTTCCGGCTCCATTATTAAAGGTTTGACGTCCATCCTCAAGCGTCCCTGGCGCTTCTCCTTCTCCTCTTTCGCCATATACCGGAAGTTCTTTGCGTAAAAGTTCGAAAAGCGGCATTCCTTCAGGTTTATTCTTATTTACGTTTTGTAATCCTTTTTTTAGTTCATCAAACGTTAAATTATCTCTTAATGCTTTCCAGGGTTCTTCTTCCGTTTGTATATTCTTAATTTTAGCAAAAGCAGTTTCTTCAAGATTCTTTTGCGCGCCGCCGTTATTTACTATTGTTTTTGCCATGGTTTCTTTCAATGTATCTCTTAAAACATCTTTAAGCTGTTTTCCCTGCATATGCGCGATTAATCTTCCCATAGCTAATGACTGCGACAATATCGCGTTCATACCAAGATAACCCTTCTTCTGCATGGTTTCCACACGGCTTTTCCAGTCAGCATCTTTAGATAAAAATCCTTTTTCAACCGCCATTTTTCGTTCTGCTTCAAGTAATTTCGCGTCTACTTCCGCAAGTGTCCCAATTTGGTTAATTGTTTTCCCAAGAAAAAGTTTACCAAGCACGTTTTCCACATGCTCTGCCGCGCGCAAACAGCCTTTACCTTCAAAACGCCTGGCGCGTTCATAAAGTTCTTTTAATTTTTCGTCTCCATTTATTTTAGATCTATCCTTCTCGCTAAGATCTGCTTCACTTTTAAAATTATATGCTCCTGTGTCCCCTTTTGCTTTTACAAATAGGCCCACATTTTGTATCCCCCCCGGGATTTCATCCAAATAAATCATGCTATCCACAAGGTGCACTGCTTCTCCCGTCCCAGCAGACGTGCCTACAGGTGTCGCGCCTGTAAAAGTATGGAACTTTCTGAAGCGTTTACTGTTTTTTATACCAAAAGATACTTTTACTCCTACTGTTGGAATTCCCGCGTTTGTTGATTCTTCCATAGCTGAGATTTCGGTGATAACCATGTCTTTTATGAGACTCTCAGCAAATCCAACCTGTGCCCTTTCTTCATCAGTTAACATCGCTTCAAGCTTTTCTTCTGCTTCTTTCTTAGCCTCTATCATGGTCTGCATAACAGATCCATACTTAAAAAGGCGTTCCGTATTCGCGCCTCCTCCTGCTTTTAACCCTGCCGCGTCGCATGCGAGAGCTATCTGCGCTTCCATGTCATCATTGGGCGACTTTGAGCGGTGTGACACAACAATCTGCAAATCTTTACCTAATGCCACAAGGATTGCCAATAAAGTTTCTGAAAGCGTACCTATTTGGTTCGCTTTACATAAAAACGTATTGTTTAAACCTAAATCTGCCCCGCGTTCAATTGATGAATCTCGCGTTGTAACTGAATCATCTCCTATGATAAAAAGTTTATCTTTAAAACCTTCTCTAACCTTATCGTCTCCATTCATCAAAAGTTTCCAGCCTTCATCATCGTCTTCCGCGAAACCATCTTCAATTGAAATAATCGGGATTTCATCTACTTCTATGGCTTTTTTGTAAATATCATAAAGGTCTGCCGCGCTATACAAAGTATCGTCACCTGACCGCCAAAAACAATAATTACCTATGGCATTGTCATCGTTTTTGAGAACTCTCGCCTCTATCTGCATTTCACTTGCCGCGGCGTCTAGTGCTATCGCGACATCATACTTCCCACGTTTATTGTATCCACAATCTTCAATGGCCATTTTTGCCATTCTCCATAATCTTTGTTCAGGGACCTGGTCTCCTTCTTCTTTTTCTATATACGCTGTCCATCCTCTTTCTTCTCTTTCTTTCGTTTTTTCGTCTTTGCTTTGCTTGGAAAGATATGGCGCTAACCCGCCCTCAAGTCCTATTCCCATCACCTTACAGTTTCGTGTATTGCTAATTATGGTTTTAAGACGATTCTGTAGTTTAACTACCATTTCCTGAGCATCGCCGCAATTATCAACATTTATAGGTATAAACATTGTCTCCTGCATAC
>JAHIZQ010000080.1 GCA_018814505.1 Candidatus Omnitrophota bacterium | reverse complement strand
GTCCCTCTAGGAGATGTAAACTAATACTATACGATAATTAGGGGTGAGGGTGCATTATTTTTATTTACTAAAAACTTTTTAAAAACAATATTATGGATAAAAAACGCTATAAAAACATGAAAAAAGGTTTAACTTGCGCGATTTTAGCAATGTTTTGCGCCAGTTTTGTATTTCAGCCTACTTGGGCCGCGATAGATTTAAACCGTGCGCGTTATGATGTTCCTGTAGCGCCTCCGGCGTATGGACATTTTGCCGTACTTGATACCAACACTTTTACTATTCCCGCCCATCTTGGAGATGTCAAATATGCTTATAAGGGCGAATCAAAAAAGGTTATTATTCATATTCAGGACGCGCATTGCAATTATTACGCTCAGCGAAAGATCGCGGATATTCTTGATTATCTGAACAAGGAATATGGGGTAAGCGTAATTAATCTGGAAGGAGGAGTAGAAGAATACGACCTTAGTATTTTCACGTCAATTTCCGGTGAAACAATCAGAAAAGAGGTTGCCGATTACTTTGTTAAACAGGGCGAAATTAATGGAGCTGAATTTTATGCTGTTAACAATCCTGAAAAAATTATGCTTTGGGGGGTAGAAGACAAGGAATTGTATCTGGATAATCTGCAGGTTTATCGCGATTCTCTGAAATATAAACCCGAAGTGGACAAATATTTAAACGAACTAATGCATATTTTAAATAATTTGAAACGTCATATTTTTTCGCCGGAACTTTTGAAAATTGATATGGAGTATGAGGACTACAAAGCTGGGAACATGGATTTTAGGGGATACCTTGAATTTTTAATTGCAAAAGCAAAAGACTCCGCGATTGACGTAAAAAGATTTAGTGATTTGTATTTTTTAGTTCAGGCAATGGAACAGGAAGAGAAAATAGATTTTAAAAAGGCGAATACAGAAAGAAATATTCTCATTGATGAACTTAAAAAATGTCTTTCCAAGTATGAAATAGCGGAACTTGTTTCCAAAAGTGTTGATTTTAAAACAAAGAAAATATCCCGAAAAAACTTTTATGGCTATCTTTTAACAAAAGCTAAAGAAGTAGATATTAAGATCGGACGCTTCCCGGAGCTTTCCAATTATATCGCGTATGTGATGACATATGAGGCGGTTAACCGGTTTAATGTTATGAGAGAGCTTGATGAATTGGAAGAGGCAATAAAAGACCCTTTATATAAAAACGACATTGATCGTCAGCTTATTCAGCTTTCACGAAACTTGGCTCTTACCAAAAATATTTTCAGTATTTCACTTACAAAAACAGATTATGAGTATTATCTTTCGAATAAGAAAGCATTTGAAGTAATTAATTATGTAGATTTTATAGAAAAAGAAGCTCCGAAATATAAAATAACTGCTCAGTTTTCCGCGTCAATTCTTGAATTAGATGATTACCGAGATAGAATAGCCGGATTTTATGAATATTCATTTGAAAGAGATAAAGTCTTTATTAAGAACCTGAAATTTCATCCTGAACGGGAAAATATTGAGACAGCTGTACTTATGACAGGTGGATTTCATACGGAAAACCTGTGTGATCTTTTTAAGAGTAAAAATATTTCTTACGTGTCTATTCTGCCAAAGTTTACCAGTGAAAAAGATTATGAGTGTCCATATTTTGATCTGTTAAGCGGACAAACAACCAATATCCAACGTATGTTGACTTCGGTTCTCGCGAAAACATCAACGCTTCAATACGCGAGCCGTCTTTCTTCTTTAGGAAGAAGGGATATGGATGTTTTTAAAGCCGCAGTATACATACGGGAACTTATTGTGCGAGCAAAAGAAGAAGAAGGTAAGGATATCAAAATAGCGTTGGTCAATGAGGATAATACCCCGGTTATGGATGAAGAAGGTGAAGTAGTTTTTGGCGACGAAACCGCTGTTCTGGAAAGATTAACTCTTACTCAGCTTCTGGACGCAATTAAGCGTCCGATTCCTGAGCCTGCTGTTGTTTCCTCACCAAGTGATGAAACAGTAATTTCTGAAATTTCGGAAACACGGGATGTTGCCCAAGAACTGATAAAAGATGTAGACACAAAGGAGATAACAAGGAAACAAATTCTTTCCAAAGTTAAAGCGTTGTCTGCAGAGGACATTGAGGAGTTGATAGCGAAACTACCGCCTGAGGAAACGGGGAGTATGTTTTATAAGATTGCTTCTTTAGAACTGGAAGGGCGCAAAGCAAAAGAGCTTTTAGCCAGATTGCGCCCGGTTACACCGCCATATGCGATT
>JAHIZQ010000079.1 GCA_018814505.1 Candidatus Omnitrophota bacterium | reverse complement strand
TAATAAACGGTCTGATACACAGGGATTATTTCAATCTGGCCGATGTCAGGGTCTTTATCCTGGATGATAGAATTGAAGTGGTCAGCCCCGGCCCTTTTCCCGAGGGAGTAACCCCCAAGAAACCAAGACATAAGCCGGTTAATAAAATCCTTTCGGATTTAATGTACGATATTGGCTATATTGAAAAGTATGGCTCGGGGATATACCTTGAAAACGAGCTATGCGTAAAGAACGGCAATCCCAAGCCCGCTTATGAAATAGATCCTGTTCAAACAAAAGTAATATTCAAATCACAGGTCAAAGACGTTACCGTAGTTGAAATAGGGGAAGAGATTTTACAAGGATTGAACGAGAGACAGAGGAAGGCTGTTGAATACATAAGACAAAGTAAGAAAATTACAAGAAAAGAATATGAAGAATTGTGTAAAACCAGCGAGAGAACGGCAAACAGGGAACTTGCCGAATTAATCAAAAAAAGGATTATCAAAAAGGTTGGGAACGGCACTAAATTTTATTATGAATTGGCGAGCTAATGGCGAGATGGTGGCGAGGTAAGCCTAAAAAATATAAATAGCTTTGAAGAGATTGACAGCGATTTTTAGAGAAAGGAGGTGAAGAAATGGTAAATTTGGAAAAGGAAGATTGGGAAAAGGAAAGAGATAGAATAAAAGAACGGCGGAGGGATAAATTACCCAAAGATACTAAAGAAGTTTATGTTGAGCAAGAAGGGAAAACCATTTTTTATGTATTTCTGCGGGAGAAAATAAGCGAAGGCATCTTGGGGGAAATTAAAAAGATTTTAGAAAAGGAAAAATTGGGAGAAATAAATGTTGATAAAATACTCCGGAAAAACAGCAGTGGAGAAAAAATTAAGGTGGGTTTTGTAGATGATTTAATGTCTCAAGTAGATAGTTATTTGAAAAAACGTCATGAAAGAGGCTTTTTCCTTTGACAAGCAATCTGTTTCTGGTATATTAGGAGCCATAGTTCACATTGCATCAGAAAGGTGAACTTTTTTTGTTTATCCTGCCCGTCAAAATACCGTCGAGAAACCTTCGTTTTACCTACAAAATCTGATATTCTTACAAAAGTAAACCTGTTTGTCTCTCTATTTTGACTATTTGCTCTGACTTTGGTAAAATTGAAATATAATTTGATCATCTCTTATTTGTCTCATTTTTTTAGCCTTTCTTTTTAAAGTACTCCACCGAAAAAGACTAAAGCATAAATGAGGCCTCTGCGCAGCTATAAAACAGTGCCAGTTATAGCGCGGATAGAACTTAGCCGCTTAGTATTCCGCTTAAGGAGCCCGGGGCGCAAGTATAGGTAGTCTCTATTTTTTTCTTGACGATAATGGTCGTGTTTGTTATATTTTGTCTATGTTTTACTTATCGAAACAGGAAAAAATAGTTTTATTTTCTCTTTGCGCGGCTCTGCTGTTGGGGATGGGAACGTCTTTTATTAAAACGAGAACGGCGGATGTTAACCTTTCTGTTCAGCCGTGTTGTCTGGAAAAGACGGTTTTGGCAGAAATAGACGAAAGCGCGCGAAGTTATTCTATAATAGATATAAATACCGCCGGTATTGATGATATCCAGCGGCTGAAAGGGGTTGGACCTGTTTTAGCCGCGCAGATAATAGCATACCGCGATACCAACGGGCCGTTTAGGGGCAAAGAAGATTTACTTAACGTAAAAGGCATCGGCCCTAAAATTTATGAAAGCATAGAAGATAATATCCGTGTCGAATAAAGATAATTTTTTGCAAACCGCCGTAGCTCTGCATAAAAGGCCTTTTTTTATTATGGCTGCTTTTTTCTGCTTAGGCATCATAATAGCTTCCTTTCGCGCTCTTCCTTTTTATATTCTTTTTCCCGCGGCGTGTTTTCTCTTGTTTCTTTGCCTTTTGTTTTTCTCAAAGCAATTTTGGTTTAACATGTTTGTCGGCATTTTCTTTCTCTTGGCGGGAATGATTAGTTTTGTAAATTATAATTTATTGCCGAATAACCATTATGTTTATAACACGCCTTTTTGTAAAACCCACGCCTATCTTATAGGCACGATTATCACCGACCCCGAAAACGAAACCGCCCTTTTGTCATCAAATAAGACGTCGTTCAGGGTTAAAGCGCAATATTTAAAAACAGACGAAGAATGGATTAGAACAAGCGGTGTGATTTTGGTACATTTGTACGACAGCTCCCTATCTTTCGCGTACGCGGATAGGGTAGTTATAGAAGGTGATATTGCACGCGTAAACCCGCCGTCTAACCCGGGGCAGTTCGATTATAAAAAATATCTTGAGAGTGAACAAATATACGCGGTTTTTAATAGTTATAAAAATGATTTCGCGCTAAAAATAGGTGCCAAAAAAATAAGCTTTATCAAAAGATACGCGTTTTTACTACGTGATAAGTGCCGCCGGAAAATAGAAAACCATATCTCTTCTCCTCAACGGGAGATATTATCAGGCGTTTTGCTGGGGTTGAGAAAAAATTTTCCGCCGGAAATAGAAAATATTTTTGTAAAAACAGGGACCATGCACGTCTTACCAGCTCAATCCACGAAACTATATCCGGTTGCATTTTCAGACCAGATTGCCTTATAAATGGCAATTGGTTAAGAGATCGG
>JAHIZQ010000078.1 GCA_018814505.1 Candidatus Omnitrophota bacterium | reverse complement strand
TGTTTTGCGGTTCCACAACACCGGTAGTCGTAACTTGCGAAACAATTTCTCCTATAACCGGTTTTACTACAACTCCCGCGGCGCCACATTTTGAATCAGTTTTACACAAACGTAAAAAAATTACAACGGCAATGGTTAAAATGGTTATACCAATAATGAGCTTTTTTTTATTTTTGATCATATTCTAACGTACCTCCAATTGCCTGAATCCAATACGCCTCAGCATAAAGCATATCCGCCTGCGCGTTTAAATAGGCTTTTTGCGCTATCACAAGATTATTTTCAATAATTATCCAGTCGTTAAAAGACGTAAGCCCGCTAGCATACTGGGCTCTTGATATTTTCGCGCGTTCTTCACCAGCCACAAGAAAGTGTTGTTTTACAGAAACATTGGTTATAGCGTCCTGTAAGTCTTTCCAGGATCTTTCGAGCGTAACCAAAACACTGTTTTTCCCGCCCTTTTCTTCAGCCTTTGACTGCATTAGTTCTGACCTTGCCTTAGAAACCTCAAAAATACGGCTTCCGCCTTCAAATAACGGCAAATCAACAGAAAACCCCGCGGACCATTCATTCTTCTTTGGCGGCCAATCGTTATTCGTCCTGCCGAAAGCACCATCAACATAAACTTTAGGAAAAAAATCCGCTTCTTTAGAATTAAGATTGTAATCAGCGGCTTCTTTCTTTGCTATTAATTCTTTAAGAAACGGAGTCATTTGAACTATCGTTTCAAGTTCAGGTTTCGCGTCATAATCTCCCATAAGCGAAAAATCTTTATCAACTTCCATTGATTTCATTTTATCAAGGCCAAGTTCTTTAGATAATTCTCTTTGCGCCAACAGAACACTTCTTTTGGCTTGCGCGATTTCAAATTCAGCTTGCGCCACATCCGCCTGAGCGGTTAAAAACGCGCCTTTATGTTCCCGTCCGCCTTCATAACGCAACCTAACAAGTTCAAGGTTTTGTTTTCTTCGTTCGGCTATATTTTCCGTAATGAGGATAAGGGCTTGCGCTCTCATTAAGGAGGTAAAAGCGGATCTTAACCCTAACCTGATATCCGAAGAAACAACATCATAGTTATACAACTTAGAATTGAACGTTTTTAACGCGTTAGTAACTTCACTAGACGTCTTAAATCCGTCAAAAACAAGCTGGCTTGCGCTTACGGTATACGAGTAGGAATTCGCGGGTTTTTTCGTGTTAACTTTTGTTCTTTTCCCTCGAATTTCACCGTCAATTTGAGGCAAGATATTACTTATATCGATATCAATATCTCTGCCTGCCTGCTTAACCTGTTCCGCGGCTGAAATTAAGTCCGGGTTGTTTTTCTTAGCCGAATAAAGACATTCCTGCCACGAAATCAGTTCATCTGCATACGTAATACCTGAACATAACAGGATACACAAAACGGGAAAAAGACGTATTTTTGTAATTTTCATTGGTAATTGTTAATCATTTTATATTAAAAATGTGAATCATATTAAAACGATGATATTGTAACATAGTTATTTAGCACAAGCAATGATATCTCTAACCATGTGAAAAATTATTGACGCACTATTTTGTACCAGATCCCCGATATTTCGCTTCGCGAAATTCTGGGAGGACAAAAGTGGGGGGCTTCCTATCCAAAACAAAACAAAGCGCGAAATTCTGGAATAACAAGTACCAGAATACAAACAAACGGGGAAAAAAGCTTAAAGCCTTTCTCCCCGTTTGTTTGTATTGTTTAAATTTAGTTATTTACCATAGGCTGATCCCGAATCAGAACTTTTCTTTGTATCTTTAATGCATGTAGTTTTTGCTTTAGTTCCTTTACAGCAACCTTGACACGCATCGTACAAACACTGGAAAAATCCTTTTTTCGGAGCACTTGTACTGGAAGAAGCTTTCCCATTAGCGGCACTAGCGCAAACACTCATGCCTACCACCAAACAAACGGCACATATTCCAGCTGTAATTCTAGATAGTTTCATGCTCTTCATTTATCCCCTCCTTTTTTACTCACAATAGTAACTCTCTATCAAAGTCTTACTTCAGTCTAAGACTTCGATAGAAAGTTTACCACAAACTTTCAAAATGAATAGGGATGGATATAAAATAAACAATTTTTTTTAGCAACTACGGGGACAACTTCGAAAGGAGATAAATAGGGGCGAAATCTTAAAAACGCCCCTATTGTAATCAAAACATTATTCAACAGGCATAATGTATATTGTCTTCTTATTCTTCATATCATAGAGCTCCAACCCATATGAATCTTTAACCTTATTTAAGTCTATCTTGTTTTTCTTGGAATACTCTTCCATTGCCGGATAAACTTTTATTGGCCCGACCATAAAAGACAATGTGTTTCTGATCGGAAAACTCGCTACTAAACTTTTTCGCTTTTTTATTTCTTTTATATTGTATTTTGTTTTTAGATCATTTATCTTACCGTAATCTTTTTCATCAAGAACAGCTCCGATTTCACTTCTCAATTTTGACTTTTCAACTTTTTGAGGGTTGTCATAATAAATACCAAACCCCACTGTTGTGTCAACACCGTCTTTCTTTAAATTCTGGTAAATTTTTTCCATAACCGGGCCTACCTGTTCATAAGAGCCGATATGTCCTTCATAAACCACCCAATAATCTCCTATTACCTCTTCTGTTACCTTAACGGAATAAAAAACTCCCTCATAAAATAAAAAACCAGTTATTAGCGCAACTAAAACAAGCACTATAATCCCAAATATTTTCATAAGTCTTCTCCCCCCTCCTTTTAAATTTACCAGCTTTTAATTCCGGGAGGACGCAAGGCCCTCCCCTACAACATTTACATAATTCAACCAACGCAAGTTCACTCTTCACTTACCATTTCACTAACATAAAAACGTTATCACACTTATGCGAGTATACTTGACTTATTTAGTATTTTCAAGATTTCTGTTTGTCATTTCACTTTAAGCACTATTTCGAATCTGCTCAAGTGCCTCTTTTACTTGCGGCGCCATTTCAACAAACTTTTCAAGTTTATCGCACATATATTCATCGCATACCGCACAGTTATCATTGTTTTTTTCTTGGCAACATTTTCTAAGTTCACATATGTTTAGACAAAAAAAGAACTTCTTGCCGTCTGCTAAACACCCATCACAATTAATGTGTTCCGGCTGTATATCCGCCTTATACTGCTCCGCCCATTTTTTTGCTACACTCTGCCGTTTAGCGTTATCATCCGTCTGCGTGGCAAGATAAGCGTCACATTTTGAACAATTCAACCCACAACAAGCTATCATTCCTTCCATTCTCTCTTACCTCCTTACCCTTTCGCGATTACTAAAAGTACATCGCTAAAAACAAATCGGCACCGATTATGCCATATAATCGGTTAAATAGCAAATATCGATTGTTCCCTTCAGACACACAATATTACGCGCTCCCGCTGTTTCAATTCTCTGATGAACACATATCCTTTGCCTTTAAAAATAAAAACCGCAAGAATAATAATGTTTTTATTTGTATATTCCTGCGGTTTTTATAATATTATGCGACTATCAATAACTATTTCTTTTTTTTCGGCGATGCTTTTTTGGGGGAACTTTTCTTGCTGTCTTCTTTAACACTTTTCTTCGCACATTTGGTCATCTCTCACCTCCTTAAAAAAAACGTACTATTCTTCCGCGTCAAGATACAAATCATCGTCATCACCATAAAAATCTCGAAAGTCGGATATTTCTTCCACTGGTTCAAATTGTTCCAAATCCCGAAGTTTGATAGGATGAATTTTTATTACCTCCAATTCCGCATCACAGTTTAAACAATATACAATGTCCCCGATTTCAACTTCGTCTTCTATTTCTATGGGGTCTAAACATCTTGGACATTTTGCTCTATCTTTTTTTGACATTTGCTCTCTCCTTGAATACATATTAAACTTATTCCTCTTCTTCGTACAAATAAATTGATACTATCTTGTTCTTTCCGTCTTTAACAACGTATTCAATAGACACTTCACTGCCTTCCTGAATGTTTCCAAGAGAATCAACATTTTCAAATTCCGATTCGGTCGTAATTTCATATACCACGTTCTTTTCCCCATCCACATCAAAATCATACTCACTGATGGTAACAATACCGTCTGAAACACTTACTACCGTTCCATCGGTATAGTTCGCCAAATTCTCTTCGTCCTCGGAAATGGCAGGCGGAGAAATTAACGCCATTAATAAAACCACCGACATAATCAACAAAAATAAGCTTTTTCTCATTTGTATCCCTCCTCTTTTATTGTTTCATTAGTTTCACATTTTTATGCCAATTCCAAAAAGTAAATTCACATTTTAGATCCCGGATCAAGTCCGGGATAACAGTCGAGTCCGTGCCTGACAATTTGGAACATTATTTTTTGGATTTGGAATTACTTCTCATTTTTTTAAATCTTCCTTAAATATCTCTAAATCTTTAAGTCCTTTTGTAATGGAATTAAGAAGTTCTTTGTGCGCTTTATTCGTAGGTTTAGCTAAACAGTAATGGACATTGTTACCTTTGCGCTTGTCCGCGACAATACCGGTTAACCGTAACCGCGAGAGATGTTTTGAAATATTTGACTGGTTCTTTTCAAGTATCTCACACAATTCGGTAACATTCATTTCCTTTTTGTATTTAAGCAAATTAATTATTCGTAATCTTGTATCATCAGCAAAAGATTTAAGTATTTGCCGCGCTCTTTTAATTTTCATCATACTACCAAAATCTCCT
>JAHIZQ010000077.1 GCA_018814505.1 Candidatus Omnitrophota bacterium | reverse complement strand
TTTTCCGATACCATCTGACCCGCTAATTTCAAAACCAGCGATAATACTTACTTCCGGGTCACAAGACGCCAAAAACGCGATTTTCCGGCCCATTTTTCCACAAATACCGCTTATACCTAAACGCATCATATCCCCCTATTCAAACCGATAAGAAATATTGCCTTACACTCAATAATTTAAATTTCTAGCTGATCAACTTATGGTTTTCAAGCACTTGTCTCACTTTCTTCTCATTGTCTTTTTCCATTTCACAAAGAGGCAACCGCCACACCTTTTCTATCATTCCCATCATGTTAAGCGCGGTTTTTACCGGCAAAGGGTTTGTTTCAATAAACATCACTTTACATAAATCCATGATCTCATAATGAATAGCGCGCGCTACCGAACACTTACCGTCTATAACTGCCTGAGTCAAATCATGTATTTTGTCTGGTACAACATTCGCGATAACGCTTACAACACCCGTAGCGCCTACCGACATAAACGGCAGTGTCATAGAGTCATCCCCGCTCATAACGGTTATGTCGCACAAAGAAAGAATATCCACAACTTGCTGAACACTTCCCGCCGCTTCTTTGATCGCGGTAATATTATCAATTTTTGAAAGTCTCGCAACTGTCGCAGGCAAAAGGCTTATTCCCGTTCGAGAAGGCACATTATAAAGCATTATCGGGATATCCACATTCTTGGCAATCTCGGCATAATGCCGGTACTGCCCTTCCGGCGTTGGTTTGTTATAATAAGGAGTTATTATTAATGCTCCGTCACACCCGGCCTTTTTCGCGAATCCCGTAAGCTCAACCGCCTCACTCGTACTATTTGATCCAGTTCCAGCAACAACCGGAAGACGTTTATCAGACATCTCTACCGTTATCTTTATGAGCCTCTTTTGCTCCTGAATGGTTAAGGTAGCGGCTTCTCCTGTGCAACCACACGGTACCAAACCATCAGTACCATTATCAATATGAAACTCTATCAATTTACGAAACGCCTTTTCATCAATTTTACCGTCAATAAATGGAGTTGCTAACGCAACATATGACCCTTTAAACATTATTGCTCCTTTCGTGTCTTTTCATATCCCTATAATCCTGCAAAATACCCGCGGCTAAACTAGAATTTTCCCTCGCATACAATCCGAGCTTTACCTTCAAGATAAACATCCGTAACTTTCCTACCATCAATTTTAAAATACACTATAACCTTTTCACCGCTTTCTGTCCGCAACGTTACGGGTGACGTTACATGTTTCAATAAACCCAAAATAACCGCGGAGGCAGTAATCCCAGTGCCACAAGCTAATGTTTCATCTTCAACTCCGCGCTCATATGTTCGAACGCGCGCGTAACTCGATTCAATATCCGATACAAAATCAACATTCGTGCCGGCCGGAGCAAACACCTTGTGCTCTCGAATTTTGAGACCAATACCTACAACATCATATTTCTCCAAATCTTCTACCAGATGCACAACATGCGGAACACCTGTATTAATATGATGCACTTTTAAAATCAGTGAATCAACCCCAAGATTAATATCAAGCTTTATATCTTTAGGATCGCTCATTTTTAATTTCACAGTATCAGCGTTACACGCGGCAGACAATATCCCGGCACCGGTCTCAATCGTAAGATTGTCCCCCCATCCGGAAACAGAAGCATAAAGCGCGCTACATCTTAACCCGTTTCCGCACATATCGACTTCGGACCCGTCGGGATTAAAAATACGCATTTTAAAAACCGCGTTGTTAGAACCTTCTAAGACCAAAAGCCCGTCTGCGCCAATCGAAAGTTTTCTCTGACAGACATCCTGGGCAATCTTCGAATAGTCCAGGTTTTGGCTATTCAATTCCCCGTTTTTGTTATCAATAATGATAAAATCATTACCGCTTGCCACGGCTTTTATAAAACAAATTTTCGGTCTGGCGTTCATTACATCCCTTCATCAAAAAAACAGTTATTTTCTATACTTCGCTATATAATTTTCTCTCCACGAATAAGGTCCCGGTAAGTTTCTGCTAAACGAATCACCTTGACCTCATTCTGTTTTACCATTATTTCAGCTAGTCGCGGACGTGAATTATAATTTGACGACATAACAAACCCATAAGCACCCGCGCTCATAATCGCTATATATTCTCCCGGTAAAATTTCAGGAAGATCTCTGTTTAACGCAAAAAAATCTCCGCTCTCGCATATCGGGCCGACAACATCATATTTACAAAGCTTTCTCTCTCGTTTAATTAACGGCAAAATTTCATGATGCGCGTCATACAGGCTTGGACGAATAAGATCGTTCATTCCCGCGTCAACAATGGCAAATTTCTTTCCAGTCGAGCCAGTTTTAACATATAACACCTTTGTTACCAAAATACCGCTATTGCCGACAATAAACCTGCCCGGTTCAAAAATAAACTTTAATGGTTTATCTTTTAAAAGTGGAATAACCGCTTTCGCGAAATCATCTGCTGTGGTACTCTTTTCATTGTTATAGACAATTCCAAACCCGCCGCCAAGGTTCAGCCATTCGATCGTGATATTACGCTCATCAATAAACTTTAAAACTTTTTTAATGGTTTTTACGAAAGGATCCGTTTCCGTTATCTGCGACCCGATATGCAGGTGTATTCCATTAAGAACCACATGTGAATACTTGTTCGCATTGTCAAAAATTTCCTCAGCAGTATTAAAATCAATACCAAACTTTTTTTCTTTGGTGCCGGTTGTAATATAGTCATGCGTATCGGCTTTTACATCAGGGTTAATTCGAAGCGCGACGTTTGGCCTCTTTTTCAATCTTCGCGCGACAGTATCGATCATCATAAGTTCAGGGAGAGATTCAACATTAAAAAAAAGTATGCCTTTACGAATAGCGGTTGAAATCTCTTCTTCTGTTTTTCCGACACTCGCGTACACAATTTTTTCTGGCGGACATCCAACCTTTAAAGCTTTGTAAAGCTCGCCCCCGGAAACAATATCCAATCCTGCTCCCGCGTTAACAAGGGCTTTGCACACATTCAGATTGGAATTAGATTTCATTGAAAAACATATAAGCGGGTCAATTTCATTAAAAGCGTTTTTGATTTTATTAAAATGATCCATTATTGTGCCGTAGCTATACAAATAAAAAGGTGT
>JAHIZQ010000010.1 GCA_018814505.1 Candidatus Omnitrophota bacterium | reverse complement strand
TTTTTTGCTATGTAAAATGCCACCGCGGAATCTAATCCACCGGACAAAAGCACAACTGCTTTTTTCGTCACATAACCTCCTGGCTATTTAAAAATATATCGGACTGACGAGAGCCCTGTCCCTACACATTTTGCGTTCCGTTTTTTCCTTTCTGCCGGGCAAGGATAGAAACACGTCGCAACATCATCAACCCAGTTAATCGGC
Source organism: Candidatus Omnitrophota bacterium (assembly GCA_018814505.1). GTDB lineage: Bacteria > Omnitrophota > Gorgyraeia > Tantalellales > Tantalellaceae > JBDRNE01. The sequence goes on along the minus strand of JAHIZQ010000010.1, from coordinate 4,920 downwards.
TATATACGTTGCCGCAGAAGAATCAGTTTCCCAAACCGTTACTTTTTTAATTCGCAATTCAGGATTTGTACTAAGTATTTTTTCATATATATATCGGGCAATATTTTCCGATGTCGGATTCACTGTTTTAAACCATTCCAACTCATTTAAATGCTTATGATCCAACTCCGCTAAAACTTCATTAAGCAGATTTTTTAAATCTTTAAAGTCCAGCACCATACCCGCGCTATTAAGCGCTTCCGCGAAAAGCACCAGTTCAACATGCCAATTATGGCCATGTAATTCTTCGCATTTACCTTTATACTGGCGCAGATTATGAGCGCTACTAAACTTTGATTTCACCTTTACTTCATACATAATTTTTAGATTCCACTAAACAAAACGTCTCCCGTTTTTAACTAAAACACAATCATCTTATTAAATCCAGCACCACCACACGCATATACAAAGCAGAGTAACTCACTCTATTCAAAATAACGCGATGTTACTTTCTCCCAAGTTCCCTGCGCTTTTAAAATAAAATTGCATATTTCCCTTACTGCCCCGGCTCCGCCGGGTTTTTCCGTCACATAGTGCGCGAAAGCTTTAACTTCCTCCATAGCGTTTCTCGGACACACGGCTAACCCTACCCTTTTTAAGACGGGAATATCAACAAGATCATCACCGGCAAAACAAATTTCATCTTCTTCGACTTTGAATTTATTTTTAATTTTTGCAAAAGCTTCGATTTTATAATGAAAATTTTGATATACTTTATCAATCTTAAGTTCACGCGCCCGTTTTTTTACCAAAGGTGCGCCTTGAGCGGTTAAAATCACGCATTTTATCCCGGAACGCCTTATCAGGGTTATTCCAAATCCATCGTTCACGTCAAAATTTTTTATTTCTTCCCCGGAATTGCCATAAATAATCCTGCCGTCGGTAAGAACTCCATCCACATCAAGGGCAAGCAGTTTTATCTTTCTGGCTTTTTCGATTAATTTGGAGGAATACTTATCTATCATGAAATTTCCTTTGTTTATCGCGCACTGAACGTCTTTTACTCGTTCACATTAACCTTTTATCAAACTAATCCGGCTGACAATATATCCTGAACATCTAAAACTCCTATGGGCTTATTTTTATCGTCAACAACTGGAATTTCATCAATTTTTTTTGCCGTAAGAATCTCAAAAGCTTCCGCGGCCAAACGATCTGGAGCAATAGTTACCGGCGACTTTGTCATTACATCAGCTACCTTACAATCCACAAGCTCCTTACCGGCTTCAAAATGCCTGCGTAAATCTCCATCAGTAAAAATGCCTATTAATTTGCCGTTTTTGTCAACAACACTTGCTGACCCCGCACGCATCTTCGTAATTTTAATAAGAACATCTTTTACTTTCGTATTTCCAAAAACTATCGGCATTTTTGATTTAGATCGCATAATATCCTGTACTTTCAACAAAAGCCTTTTCCCTAACGACCCGCCCGGATGATATAAAGCAAAATCTTTAGGCTTAATTTTTTTCTTTTCAAGAAGCGCTATAGCTATCGCGTCCCCTAAAGCCAGCATAGCCGTAGTTGAGGTTGTCGGCGCCAATCCCATAGGACAAGCCTCTCTTTCCACAGAACTATCAATAACAAAATCACTATTAACCGCAAGGGTTGATTTTTTATTGCCGGTAATAGCTATAAGTTTTGTCCCGATTTTTTTAAGAATTGGAATCAGTCTAATAACTTCTTCGGTTTCCCCGCTGTTGGAAAACGCGATAATCACGTCTTCTTTTGTAACACGTCCCAAATCTCCGTGTAACGCCTCAGCTGGATGAAGATACAAAGAAGGTGTTCCCGTTGAAGACAACGTAGCAGAAACTTTTTGCGCGATAAAACCCGGTTTCCCCATACCTGTCACAATAATACGACCTTTATTTTTTGCCATAAGATTTATAATCTTGTTAAAGTCCCCATCAATCCGACCAATTAGCTTGGATATCGCTTCACTCTCATTCAGCAATACTTTTTTTGCCTTAGAAATGCTCATATTTTTATCCAGCCTCCCGGATCCTTTTGACTTGTACTAAATAATCTCTAAGCTCGCTTAATTTAAGCATATTCGGCCCGTCGCTTAACGCTTTCTCCGGCTCGCGATGCACCTCCACAAATAATGCGTCGCATCCAACAGCTACCGCGGCTCTTGAAAGTGGTAAAACATATTTTGATTCGCCGCCGGAGGACAAAATGTTTCCTCCGGGCATTTGAACAGAATGTGTCGCGTCATAAACTACCGGATACCCTGTTTCCGCCAGCATTAATATTGCCCGAAAATCATTTATCAACATATTATATCCAAAAGTAGTCCCTCTTTCCGTTAAAAGAATGTTTTTGTTTCCCTTCGACTCAATTTTCGTTACCACATTATTCATTTCATATGGAGACATAAACTGTCCTTTTTTAACATTAATTACTCGGCCCGTATCAGCGGCTTTCAAAATCAAATTTGTCTGTCTCGACAAAAAAGCGGGTATTTGTATTACATCTAAAACTTCCGCCGCTGAATCTACTTCTGAAACGCAATGTACATCACTTAATACCGGAACATTTAAATCTTCACGGATTTTACGTAAAATCCGTAGGCCCTTCTTAATTCCTGGCCCCCTGAAAGAGCTTATCGAACTCCTATTAGCCTTATCATAGCTCGCTTTAAATATGAACGGGATTTTTAAATCCTCTGTAATTTCTTTTATAGCCCGTGCATGTTGCATCGCAATCTCTTCCGACTCAATAACACAAGGACCGGCAATAAGAACAAGCGGCTGATTTTTTCCAATTTTGATACCCTTGACTTCTACAAAATTAATACTCATACTTCTATCCCGCCTTTTCCTGTTTTACAGCCACAAATCCCTCTTTATCCTTTAATAGTTCTCTTACCTTTTCCAAATCCTCTTGCGTGTCCACACTAACGGTATCATACCGAGTTTCTATTGTTTTTATCTTGTATCCATGTTCCAAAACCCTGAGTTGTTCTAATTTTTCTTTAATTTCCAAAGTTGATTTTGGGAGATTTGTGTAAGTAAACAAAAAATCCTTGGTATATCCATATAACCCGATATGTTTAAAATATTTTCCACTCACGTCTTCCATATCTTGTTCTCGAGCAGAATCATCAATGGAACTTTCTTTAACAACGTATGGAATCGGGTTTCTTGAAAAATATAGAGCAAATCCTTTCCTGTCGACAACAACTTTTACTACATTAGGGTCGGTAATCTCATCTTTATTGTGAATCCTCTTTATAAGAGTCGCCATTTGCACATTTCTTTCATATTCAAAAACCTGAACCAATGCATCTATCATTAACGGATGAACCAACGGTTCATCACCTTGTACATTAATAAAAACATCCGCATCGACTGAATTTGCTATTTCCGCCAACCTATCTGTCCCTGAAGGTTGTTCAGGGGAAGTATAAACCGCTTTTCCGCCAAAAGCTTTAACTGCTTTAAAAACCTTTTCCCTATCTACCGCTACTATGACTTCATCCACTTCATGCGCTTCTTTTACCCGTTCCCATACGTGCTGAATCATAGGCTTTCCATTAATATCAGCCAAGACTTTTCCCTTAAGCCTTGTTGAGTTCCATCTGGCAGGTATTACCGCTACGGCTTTCATTTTCAACCTCCTTTTTTTGGGGGCAACTGATTAACCGTTCGACCCTAATTATCAATTTCTTTTTTTAATCTATCAAGAAGTTCTTTTTGTTCTACAACCGCGACACCTATTTTTCCGACCACAATACCAGCCGCGCAATTGGCTATATGCGCGGAAAGAACAGCTGACGCGCCGCTTACTGCCGCTAATACATACGTTGCTATTACCGTATCACCAGCTCCGGAAACATCAAAAACTTCTTGCGCCAAAGTAGGGATTTTATACGGGTCTTTTCCCTTTTGGCAAACCATCATACCATTCTCGCCAAGGGTTAAAAGAATTACTTTTGCCCTTAGTTTTTTCAGGAGTTTATCTCCACCTTTTTTAAAAGTTTCATCACTATTTAAATCAAACCCTACAGCCTTAGCCGCTTCATGATGATTCGGCGTAATAACATCAATACCTTTGTAATAAGAAAAATGGTTCTCCTTGGGGTCCACTGCTACAATTTTGTTGTACCGTTTAGCGATTGGAACCACTATTTTCAGTAAAGACGGCGTAATAATTCCTTTTCCGTAATCTTCTATTATAACAGCATCAAACCTTTTAATATTCTGCTCGATATAATTTTTTACAAACGCTAAGTGTTTCCCCGTAACATGGCTTATGTCTTCCCTATCAATACGTACAACCTGTTGTTGATGAGCTATAACGCGAGTTTTCAAGATAGTTGGCCTATTCTGATCGGTAATAATACCATCAATCGAAACCTTTCTTTCTTCCAAAAGTGACTTTAATATCCCACCTTTCTCGTCCTTGCCGACAATCCCGACAAGTGAAACCTCAGCGCCTAAACTGGCAAGATTGTTAGCCACATTACAAGCCCCGCCCGGCATAAAACCATCCCGTTTAACCCAAACAACAGGAACTGGAGCTTCCGGAGAAATGCGAGACACTTCCCCCCAGATAAACTGGTCGAGAAGCAAATCCCCGATTACCAAAATTCTTTTTTTACTGAACAAACTTACAACATTCTTTAGAGTAGAATACTTGTACTGTTTCACTAAACCTTCCTCCGCATTTTTGATAAAAATACAACCACTGACTAGAGTTACATTCAAAAACACAACTCACTTGGAACGTGTATTCTAGCATGTATTTCTTTAAAATGTCAAATATGCTTATTGAACCGTGCGATAATATCATTTTTTGGCACAACTCCAACAATTTTCTCTACAACCTGGCCATTTTTAAAAAGCATCAATGTCGGGATATTCATAACATCAT
>JAHIZQ010000076.1 GCA_018814505.1 Candidatus Omnitrophota bacterium | reverse complement strand
TTAAAAGAAAAATAAAAGAGCTTGCATTTGCTAAAAACGTCGGGTATACTATGGTTAACATACCCGCCACGCCTCCTAAGCTTCGGCTTAGTGCGCATTTTGGGCGGGTTTTTCCTTTTATAGAGCATCTCCACCGCGCCTTTGCCGAAAGGCAAGCGAAATCCGGTGGATTTTCTTTTTTGTGGGGGTGTTATGGAAAAATATAATAAACCCCCTCTTTCATATGATAAGCAAATAGATCTACTTGCCAGCCGGGGCCTTATATTTGCCGATCGGTCAAAGGCTGAGAAATTCTTAAGCCAAGTCAACTATTACCGCTTTAGCGCGTATTGCCTGCCTTTTGAATAGAAGCGTCATCAATTCCATACCGGCATTACATTTGAACGAATACAACAACTTTACGAGTTTGACCGGCGCTTACGCTTTTTGATCGATGAAGCCCTCGAAGTCATCGAAATTTCTGTGCGCTCTACTATTTCTTATTATCTGGCGTGTAAATATGGCGCTTTTGTTCATGAGGATGCGAAGATCTTCTTTGATAAATCTAAGCATGCGGAATGGATCACCAAGATTCATGATGAAACCACTCGGTCAAAAGAAACATTTATTGAACACTACGCGAAGAAATATGAAGGTTTTCCACAGTTGCCCTTGTGGATGGCTGTTGAAGTCATGTCTTTTGGGGCGCTATCTCAGCTTTATCACAACCTGCTTCGCGATGACCAGATCTCTTTAGCGAAAGTTGCCGGGTATCATTCAACCGTGCTGTCCTCGTGGCTTCATACTTTCACTTATATTCGCAACATGTGCGCACATCATAGCAGAATATGGAATCGCGAGCTATCTATTGCCATGGTTGTTCCTAAGCACGGTAGTTGGCATGATATAAATACAAAACGTGTGGGATCGGTTGTTTTTGCGATCAATAATTTTTTATCCAAATTACCCATAGAACAACGAATCAGGAATGAATGGCATGCTGAGATGGATACACTTTTAAATCAACCAGTCGATATTCCCAAGTTTTATGTGGTGATGGGATTTTTGGATAATTGGAAAAAGTCGCCATTATGGAAAGATGGTGCATAACGTAGCGCGAAGATAGCCGATGCAAAATTTAAGCAAGAATAAAGGATCGTCAATGGAAAAAGAGCGACAACAAAGAGTGTATGAACTTTTGAAGCGCGGGCTGAAACTCACGGAGAACGGTGATGAGCTCCCGGTGGAATGGGCCCGAGAATTTTTTCCGCCTGAACGCAGAGAATATGAGCTTATTTATCATGATAAAAAAAGCGAGGAAAAAATACTTGCTGATACTATGTCTGTGCCGTTTCAGCAGATAAGTACCTTTGGAAAAAATGGCAATGGTTGGCATAATAAGTTGATTTTGGGCGATAACTTACAGGCAATGAAAATGCTTTTGCAGATGAAAGAGCGCGGCGACTTAGTAAATGCTGATGGAACACCTGGAATAAAGTTGATTTACATAGATCCGCCATTTGCGACAAAACGTGATTTCCGCGGAAGCCAAGATCAAAAAGCGTATCAAGACAAAATAATAGGCGCTAAATTTCTTGAATTTACACGAAGGCGTCTAATTCTGATTAGAGAATTATTAAGCGATAGCGGGAGTTTATATGTTCACATTGATCAGAAAAAAGGACACTATATTAAGGTATTGTTGGACGAGATATTTGGAGAACATAATTTTGAGAATGAAATCATATGGCAAAAAATAAAATCTGTTAAAGCTCAGACTATTGGATATGGCAATGTTACGGATTATATACTTTTTTATAGAAAATCTCCCCAACTTGTATTTAACCAAATGCGGATTCCTCATAAGGCAGAATATCTCAAAACAATGTATAGACACGTTGAAAAAGATGGTCGGCGGTATCGTCTTCATGATTTTACTCAATCTGGAAGTGGACCTGCTAGAAAATTTGGAAAAAAGGGTTATATTAATCCGCCAGAAGGTAAGCATTGGATTTGGTCTCAAGAAAATATTGACGAAGGGATGGCCAAAGAATTAATCGTTTTCTCAAAAACAGGGATGCCCCAGATAAAAAGATATCTTGATGAAGTTCAAGGCGAAGCTTTAAACGATTTATGGAATGATATTAATCCAATAGGATCTGTTTCCAATGAAAGAGTAGATTACCCTACCCAAAAACCAGAGGCATTACTGGATCGAATTATTAAATCTTCTTCATGCGAAGGAGACTTGATTATGGATTGTTTTGCAGGATCTGGAACCACGTTAGCTGTGGCCGAGAAACTAGGACGAAGGTGGGTTGGTATTGATTGCGGAGAACTTGCTATTTACACAATACAAAAGCGAATGTTAAATTTATGCTTAGAGATCGGGAATTCAGGTAAGCGAATTAATGCTACGCCGTTCACAGTCTATAATGCAGGTCTTTATGATTTTGAGACCTTGCGTCAATTGCCGTGGGAAAGTTGGCGTTTCTTTGCTCTCCAACTTTTTGAATGTAGGGATGAACCACATAAAATTCATGGTTTTCAAATGGATGGTAAGCGGCAGGGTTCAAGCGTTTTTGTTTTTAATCACTTTGACAAAGGCACAGTAAGTCGAGATACTATTTCTGATATTCATTCGAGTATAGGTAAGCAGGTTGGTGAGCGATGTTTTATCATCGCTCCTCGAGGCGCATTTTTATTTCAAGAAGATTATATTGAAAGAGACGGAGTTCGGTATTATGCACTTCGTATTCCATATTCTTATATAAACGAATTGCATCGGTGTAAATTTTCTGCGCTTACCCAGCCAAGTGATGAAACAGCGATTAATCAGATTGTCGAAGCGGTAGGCTTTGATTTTATACAACCACCACTTGTTGAAATTGTGACAAAAATACAACGCGGATCGGTATTCATTAAAATTAAGAAATTTGAAAGCCGGGCACGCATGAGGGGTGAAGAGAAAATCAGCAGACATGATGCCCTTTCCATGGTAATGGTCGATTTTAAATACAATGGCAAAATATTTAATTTGGGCAGGGTATTTTATGCTGAGGCACTAAAAAACGATGCTTGGAAAATTGAATTTTCACTAAAAGATGTTATCGGCGACGTAATGCTCGTGTTTTTAGATATATATGGTAACGAATCGCGTATAATAATTGAGCAGAAAAAATTTGCTGGTAAAATTAAACAATCAAAGAATCGTGGTCGCAGATAGGGTAAAGTATGTCTAAACGAATAAATAACGGAATGTTACGTTTTCATAATGAAGATTTAGTGCTTGATGTTAGCACCGCGGTTGATCGCCACAAATGGAATGAGAACAAATATGAACAATTCATCGATCAACTTTGCGGGGTGCGTGAGTATCAGAAAGAAGCAATCCACTCCACCCTGCGTTATCTTTTAGGCGGCGAATATCGTAACCTTAGAAACTTGGCTACAAAAAATTTTGAAAATAATTCGACTTTGCGTGATAGATATGGGTCTTTTGAGAATTTTGAACGACATTTACAGTTACCTGATCAATTGTCGGCATCGCTTGATTTGGCAACAGGCACGGGCAAAAGTTATGTGATGTATGGTATAGCGGCAATTATGCTTGCTGAGGGAGTTGTCGATAGAGTGCTCGTTCTTTGCCCATCGACAACAATTGAAGCCGGGCTTTTAGAAAAATTTAAGGAATTATCCGGAAATGCAGATTTACAGGACCTTTTGCCGGCTAGTGCAGTAACAAATGCTCCTCGAATTATAAGGGGTGATGAAAGCATTGTATCCGGCAGTATCTGTATTGAAAATTATCACGCAATCCTAAAACACGTGCGATCATCAATTCGCGATAGTTTAAAAAGCAACGGCAAG
>JAHIZQ010000075.1 GCA_018814505.1 Candidatus Omnitrophota bacterium | reverse complement strand
TTTTTGTTATTGCTTTTTTTATTTCATCAGCCGCTTGTTGCGGATTGCGATGCGCGCCGCCTAACGGTTCGTTAATTATGCCATCAATAATGCCCAGCTTTAAAAGTTCAGGCGCTGTAAGTTTCAAAGCTTCCGCGGCAGAAGGTGCTTTCGCGCGTTCACGCCAAAGAATCGCCGCGCATCCCTCTGGTGAAATTACAGAATAATAGGCATTTTCCAAAACTAAAATACGATCACCCACTCCTATCCCCAAGGCCCCGCCTGAGCCTCCTTCACCAATAACAAATACAATAACAGGTACTTTTAACCCTGCCATTTCTCTTAAATTATAAGCGATAGCCTCAGCCTGTCCACGTTCTTCCGCGCCTATTCCAGGATAAGCGCCTGGAGTGTCAATAAATGCCACCACGGGCAAATTATACTTTTCCGCCATACGCATAACTCTCATGGCTTTACGGTATCCTTCTGGATGCGCACATCCGAAATTCCGTTCCATGTTTTCATTCATATCACGGCCTTTTTGATGCCCTAAAACAGCTATTTTATAACCGTTGACCCTAGCTAATCCTGTTATTAAAGCTCTATCATCATAAAAATGGCGGTCACCATGGATTTCCATAAAATCTTCCATAATCATGCTAATATAGTCCAACGTATAGGGTCTATCCGGGTGCCGCGACAATTGAACTTTCTGCCAAGACGTCAGTTTATGAAAAATCTCCTTTTTTAGTACCTCCAATCTTTCCGTAAGCCTTTGAATTTCACTAGAAAAATCAATTTTTTCATCTTTTGTAAACTTTTTAAGCTCTTCTATTTTATTTTCCAACTCTACTATCGGTTTTTCAAATTCAAGTACAATAGCCATATTTATCATTACCCCTGTATTGTTTTACAAACAAAAACTAGTTTACTATCGTTACCTTTGTCCCGCTTGGAATAATTGTAAACAACTCAACCACATCATCATTACGCATTCTTACACATCCCAGTGTTACCTGCTGTCCAATAGTGCTTTCGTCAGAAGTTCCGTGTATCCCGTAACCTTCAACGGAAAGACCCATCCATCTAGAGCCCAACTCATACTCATCGCTATCAGGAGAAACAACAGATCCAATTTTATACCAAACCGGCTGTACCATTTTTTCTTCAACCCTAAAAACGCCTACGGGAGTACTATTGTTTTTACCCGTAGAAACCTGATATGATTTAACGATTTCATCCATGTTTTTTAAAAGAAGTATATTTTGGGATTTATCTACAAAAATTGAAAATTCTGAAACAATAATCTTTAATTTTTGTCCCGGTCTTATTAAATCTTTCTCAATCCCGTTAGCTTTCTTTAATAACTCCACTGTTGTGTTAAAATTTTTGGCAATTTTATAAAGCGTATCCCCTGGTAAAACTTCATACTCAACACTGTTTTCGGCTATATCCGGCGAAAACATAATTTGAAGATTTAAATCTTCAATTATAGCTTTCACTTCCGCGGAATCGGCTATATCCGGAAACTCCCTCATAAGACGTTTATAGTTATCTCTTACCTTCTTATAATCTTTATTTTTACGATATATCTCTATAAGATTTCTTCTGGAGTTTTCCGCGTAAATCGATTCGGGATAATCATTCACAACTGTTAAAAACGCGTTTTCCGCTTTAGAATATTCTTCATTTCTTACAAAATTTTCCGCACGTCTATACACCGGTGTCGCTTTATCGTATTCTGTTACAAACTGCTCGTTAACCGTTACTTCCTTCGTTACAAAAAATGAAACCGCGACAACTAAAAATGCCACTAAAACAATTATTACCCAAATTATATTTTTCTTCACTGCCAACGTATCCTTCTTACTTTCCCACAAGATATAAACCAAATGCAACAACCAGGCCTACTAATATTCCTGCCAGCACCTGAATAGGTGTGTGCCCCAATAACTCTTTTAATTTATCCTCTTGCATCTTCTTTTTCCAATATATGTCATCCATTATTGTATTCAATATTTCGGCCTGTTTTCCTGCGGCTCTACGAACTCCTTGCGCGTCACAAAGAACTACAATGCAAAACATAAGTGTTACACAAAAAAGCGCGGTGCCAACACCCTCATACAACCCAACACTGGCTGTAAGTGCTGTTACTCCCGCGGCATGCGAACTCGGCATTCCACCGGTTCCGACAAACCATTTAAAATTAAAACGTTTTTCTCTGACAACTCCGCTAATTACTTTTATGATTTGGGCCGCAAACCATCCTATAAAAGTGGCAACTACAACCCTATTGTGTACAAATTGTCCAAACACCCCATATTTACCCATAATATCATCCTGTTTTATCGTATCCGCACGCGCCGCAAAGAATCCATACGTCCAAGCCTAGAATTTAGATATAATTATATTATATGTGCGACCAAAAATCAAACTAATCCGCCTTAAACAACTTGTTCTATACAAATCCTAAATATCTCGCTTCAACCCGTTCCGAAATAATTTCTCAAAAATGCCCCTAGCATATCACACTTCTAGCCCCGCATACTCATACTTTGACTGTTTTTACCTATGATGCCAAATGAGGGATAACGCTTCTGAGCGGGTTTTTTGACTTGTACGGAATACACCTCTTACAGCGCTGGTTGTCGTAAGAATCCCAGGTTTCTTCACGCCCCGCATACTCATACAAAGATGCTCCGCTTCAATGATTACAAGCACACCCTGAGGTTTAAGTTTTCGCATAAGAACTTCCGCTATTTCGGTAGTAAGCCGTTCCTGAACCTGTAACCGCCTTGCAAAGGTATCAACAACTCTTGCAATTTTACTTAAACCAGTGATTCGATTATTATCCGGAATATACGCAACATGCGCCTTTCCGATAAATGGAACCATATGATGTTCACAAACCGAATATAAGGGAATATCTTTAAGTAAAATTATCTCATCATGTTCTTTTTCAAAAAAAACTTCAATATCATCATCCGCGTTTCTATTCATACCACCCAAAATCTCTTCATACATTTCCGCGACTCTTTTAGGGGTATTCTTTAATCCTTCCCGAACGGGATCTTCTCCTATAGCTTCCAATATATCTTTCACTGCCCTTTTTATCTTTTCCTTGTCCATTTTTACCCTCCACATTAAATCGCGTTATTCACTTATTTATGCGCTACAGATGTAATCCTCTTAGAATCCCGTCTCTCCCCTGCATTGACTACAAGATCATCCGGGATGAGTTCAACCTATGTCTCATTCACTTTCCTATACAAAATTGTGAAAATATTCTATCCAGAACGTCATCTTCGGCTGTTTCCCCGATAATTAGTCCTAGCTGATAAACCGCTTCATTCAAATCACTCGCTAAAAGTTCCGCGTTATAATTTTCCTCAACTATTTTCAGTGCTCTTTTAACGCTTTTCGCGCACTTTTCCAGAATATTTTTGTGCCGGATATTAGTAATTATCGGCCCTTCCGGTAAAGTCATATTATTCTTGAATAGTTTTTTCGCAAGAGCATCTTCAATTTCTTCTAACCCTTTCTTTTTCAGAACAGATAATTTTAATATCTTCTCACCCCCGAAACATTTTCCTGCTCCGCCAACATTCAATTTTCGAGGTAAATCACTTTTATTCGCGGCAATTACTATTTGTTTATTTTTAATTTTTTCAAAAATTTCTTTATCTCTTTCCGACAACAAACAGCTATAATCCAGCAAAAAAACTACAATATCAGCTTTGGATATTTTATCAATAGACCTTTTAATGCCTTCTTCCTCAACCTTGTTTCTTGTCTTAATTATTCCGGCTGTATCCGATAACTTGATTTTAACTCCACCGATGTTTATATATTCCTCGATAACGTCTCTTGTAGTTCCAGCCACCGGCGCGACAATCACACGTTCATGCTTAAGCAACGCATTCATTAGACTTGATTTGCCGACATTAGGCCGGCCACATATAACCACACTTGCCCCTTGGCGCAAAATCATCCCCTTGTCAGCCGTATTTAAAATGTCTGTTATAATCGCAACTACTCTTCTTATATTTGCGGCTATTTCACAGCTTTGCGGGAATTCCACATCTTCTTGTGAAAAATCTATGGTAAGTTCTGTTAAAGCCAATATCTCCTGTATCTCAAACCTAAGGCTATGTATCTTCTCTGAAAATTCACCTCTTAACTGCCGAGCTGATACTTCCGCGGAAACATTTGTTTCAGATTGAATTATCTCTAAAACCGCTTCCGCCTGAGACAAATCTATTCTACCGTTTAAAAACGCCCTTTTTGTAAATTCTCCGGGTTCTGCTAACCTCGCACCGTGTTTCATACAAAGCTGTAACACTCTTTGGGACGGGATTATCCCTCCATGACAATTAATTTCGACCACATTCTCGCGAGTATAAGTTCTTGGAGCACGCATAACCGTAACTAAAACTTCATCAATAATTTCTTCAGTTCCGGGTTCTTTGATAAAACCATAATGCACACTATGGCTTACAGCTTTTGATAATTCCTGTTTTTTTGCCGGACAAAAAATTCTGTCTACCACGCTGAAAGAGTTGTTGCCGCTTAATCGAACTATACTTATGCCGCCCTCGCCCAAAGTAGTCGCAATTGCCGCGATTGTTTCATCCTGCATACTAGACATATATCTATCCTATCCTTTCAAATCTATTTACCACAAGTCCTACCTAAAACCATTTCCCGCACTTCGCTAATAACAAAAAAAGACCCTGTTACCAATATCATATCATGTTTTCCCGAAACATTAAAAGCCACACCAAGCGCTTCTTTGACATTACCGGTTACCTGAGTTCTTTTCCCACGGATATACCCTCTTATCAAAAAAGGATCCATGGCACGCGAAGCTACAGCACGTGTAAGAATAATTTCATCAGCAATAGGCGTTAAATTACGGCATATACCTTCTACATCTTTGTCTTTCGAAACACCTAATATGAGTATCAGTTTATCATAGTCGAAAAGCTTTTCGACAGATTTTTTCAAATTCATCGCGCTGTCAGCATTTTGCGCCCCGTCTATTAAGACATATGGCTTCGTTGAAAGAACCTCCATCCTACCAGGAATAAAAGTGTTTGCCATACCTTTTTTTAATATATTTTTTTGATTTTGCCTGTTTTTTAAAATATATTCACATATCCCTAAAGCCGCAGTGCAGTTGGGAACCTGAAAACAGCCCGGCATATTTATCCGGCAATTCTTACAGCTCGAATTCTTTCCATAAAAATCAAAACTGCTTCCTGTCTGATCCATATGCTTAACTTCATAATTTATGTCCCGCCCGACAACTGACAATACAGCGTTAGTTTCCACGCATTTCTTCTGGATAATTTCCATGACTGTTTCTTTTTGTGGCATAGTCACACAATATGCGTTTTTTTTAATAACCGCCACCTTTTCCATCGCTATTTCAGGAAGTGTTTCACCTAAAACTTTTATATGATCGTAGCTGATAGAACTTATTGCGCAAAACTCTGCCTTCATTACGTTGGTCGCGTCTAATCTTCCCCCTAACCCGGCTTCAATAACAGCAAAATCTACTTTTTTCATACTGAACCATAATAACGCGATAAGTGTGTATATTTCAAAGAAAGTAAAAATTTTTTCAGGCTCTTTTCCCAGATATCCCTGAAGTCTGTTAAACGCGTCTTCAAAATCCGATTCGCTTATAATTTTGTTATTAACCTGGATTCTCTCTCTCCGAGAGATCAAATGAGGGGAAGTAAAAAGTCCAACATTGTACCCCGCTTCCCGCAGAATGAAAGATATAAAAGTACTGCAGGATCCTTTGCCTTTTGTACCGACAACATGAATGGACTTATAATCATTTTGAGGATTCCCGGCTTTTTTTAAAACCTGGAACAGCTTTTCCAGATAAAAACTATCCTTAATTTTATCAAAACCAATACTCTCATAATTTATAAAAGATTGAAGATAATCAACGATTTGGCTATAAAATTTCATGTATCATCATTTGTATTTGAGCGGTTTACATTTCTTTAATCATTTTGCGCCAGTACGATCAATGCCGAAAATGCCTTATACCCGTAAAAACCATCGGAAGCTTAAACTGGTTACACGCGGCAATTACTTCGTTATCACGAATAGATCCTCCGGGCTGTACAATAGCAGAAATTCCAGCTTTACGTGCTACTTCAATTGAATCAGTTTTTGGAAAAAACGCATCGCTTGCTAAAACCGCTCCCTTTGTTTTTGCCCCGGCTTTGCGCATAGCGATAATCACAGAATCCACCCTAGACATTTGCCCAGCTCCTATGCCCACTGTTTTTGTACCCTGGCACAATACAATTGCGTTACTTTTCACATATTTAACAACCTTCCATCCAAACATTAAAGTGTTCCACACTTCTTCTGAAGGATACGTCTCAGTGACAACGCTCATATCGGCTCTTTCGAGAGTTTTCATATCGTAGTCCTGGATTAGCAAACCACCCGGAACTTTTTTAAAATCTTTATCGTTTTTTGATATACTTCCAGTTACCGGTAATTTTAAAACCCGTAAGTTTTTTTTGGTACTAAAGATTTCTTTTGCCTTGTCATCGTATTCGCTCGCAATAATGCATTCCACAAAATCCGATTCTCTCAGTATCATTTCCGCCATTTCTGCGTCAATCGACCGGTTAAAAGCCATAATACCGCCAAAAGCGCTTAACCGGTCACAGTCAACCGCGTCAATAAAGGCTTCCTTCAAACTATCCGCAGAGGCTATGCCGCAGGGATTATTGTGTTTTACTATACTAACAGCCGGCTGGCCAAAAGCTTTTACTATTTCATACGCCGCGCTAAGATCCAATATATTATTGAATGAAAGTTCTTTGCCCTGCATTTGTTCCGCGTCAGCTATCCCCAAAGTTTCGGACGACAAATCTTTGTAAAATGCCGCTTTTTGGTGCGGATTCTCCCCATATCTCAAGTCTTTTACTTTCCTCATTTTCATTTTCATTATATCTGGAAAATCAACATTTTCTCGCCATCATGGATGCTTTGCATA
>JAHIZQ010000074.1 GCA_018814505.1 Candidatus Omnitrophota bacterium | reverse complement strand
ATTTCTTATTGTGCTATTGCCTGTTTTTATCTTAGGATTAATGGCAAAGTTTGCAGGTACATTTAAAAGCCGCAGCGCGCCTAAAAATACAGAACAAGCCTCTGATGCGGTAATTGAGCAGGTAATGGGCCAGCAACAAAAAACATTTGAAAATATCAGGATAAGATTACAGAAAATTGAGTTTAACGGTACCCCTATTAGGTATAATGTTTTGACTTCTAGCGGTTCTTTTGAATGGAAACCGTCCATAAGCGCGGGCGTGAGCTCTGTTTCATATTTGACCGATACGGGAAAAATAATAAGTGAAGCCGAACTTTTGGACGCTAAATCAGAAATAGCGGTTCAGAATTCTAAGGATAAAGGCAGGTCACGCATTTCATTTTTTGAAGATGTTGTAGTAGGACCTGAAAAACTTGAGCGTAGGTCTTTGATACCGTATATCCCAAATGAACTTTTTAAGAGAATTCCTTTTGTTCAAGAAGTTTTCGAGCGGCAAAGAGTTCCTCAGCAAAAAGTTACAGAAAGTAATAGAGCGGATATTCTTTCTCGAGTTAAAGGGATGTCTCTAGATGAACTTGAAAAAAGCATCTCGGAAGTGGCGCCCGAAGAGACGAATAGTCTATTTTATAGAATAGCCTTCTTAGAATTAGAAGGCCGCAAAGCAAAAGAGCTTTTAGGCAGATTGCGTCCTGAAACGGCACCCTACGCGATTCTTCTTCCGCTTACCCAAGACCAGATGCTTCTTGAAAAAGGGGTGTTTCAAAATGTTGCCAGTGCCTCGCGCCGTATTATTGAGAAAAAATATGGTCCAAACATAAGGGTAAGTTATTATAAGAAAGGCGATTTAAGTGCGTTAAAAGAAGCGCGGCGAAACGTTTTAAACGTAAAAGAGTTTAAGAGAAATAAAGACGCTATGGTATTGGCTTATGTGACAAGTGAGATTCAAGATAAAGACATTGAAGCATTTAAAGGACTTAATAAAGTAGCAGGTGTTGTTAAAGAAGAAATAGCTGAAGACCAAAGACTGGATGAAGTTTTGCATGTTGTAATAGGTGCAGGCCTTATTGATTATGTGAGAACAGGGAGAAACGAAATCGCTGAGCACGTAAAATCACTTCTTAGTCTTATGGTAGAAGATCCCGATAGCCTTAAAAATATGACTTTGAACGATCTTTTAAAAGGTTTAGTCTTATTGAAAATTAAAAAGATAGATTATGGTGAAATAGATGACTGGAAAGAGGCGCAAGACGCGGTTTTGAAGGCATTGTAGTCTATTGCACGTTTCATCGATATGTGTGACGTCTGTCTTTTCTTGGTAATATGTTACTGAAAACATTAATAATTGAATTAGGTAGTTTAATCTGATAGAATTACGGTAGTTTTTCATAATACAGATTTTAATATAGGCATGAAAGATAATGGCAAATAATCGTGAAAAAGAAATAGTGCAAGCTGTTGTAAATATTTTGGCGGAGGTGCTGAGCCCCTCCAGGATAATTCTTTTCGGCTCCCGCGCGAAAGGAAATAATGAACAACATGCTGATTTTGATTTTGCTGTTGATATTCCCCGGCCCGATATTTCCATGGAAAGAAAAATAAAAGATGAAGTTGAAAAGGCCAGCGGATTGTATAAAGTGGACATTATATATCTTGATGACGTAGATGAAGATTTTAAAAATATTGTTTTAGGAACCGGAAAGGTTATATATGAAAGATGAACTGGAGTATAGTATTGTCAGGTTAGAGAATGCTCTTAGTCAACTAAAATCAGGATGCGAAAAAGCACAGGATGAGTTAGAAGAAGATGGTGTGATTCAAAGGTTTGAATTTACTTTTGAACTTTTTTGGAAGACTTTAAAAGTTTTTTTGAGGAAAGAAGGCATAGAAGCAAGAACGCCCCGGGATGTTTTTAAAGAAGCTTTTAAGCTTGAATGGTTTGATGTGGAAGAAATTTTTTTGAATATGTTGGAAGACAGGAATAAGACTTCACATATTTATGATAATAAAACTTCGCGTGAGATATTTGAACGGGTTAAAGAATACTATGTTTTTGCGATAGAGAAAGTAACGATACAGTTAAAATCTAAAATCGCATGAACTGTAACAAATGTATTGTAAATACACATGTGCCTATCAAAACGCGGAAAGTTCGTAGAAGCTGATTTCCTAAAGAAATGTTTTGTTTTGAAAAAATCCTAAAAAGCCCTTCAACCATTAGAAATATTCCTGCGATAAAGGCAGTCCAATCTATAAAACTCTGAGTAAACGCGCCTTCAAGAGTTTTGCAGTCAATGCCCCAAATAAATTGTATAAGATGGACGGTAAAGATACAACCGCCTATTAACATTCGTATGGTTCGCAAAAATTGTACCGGGAAAAAAGCCGTTGGATGTTTCCGTGTTTTATAAATTGCTTCAGTTATTAAAAATATTCCCACAAGAAAAGAAAACCAGTCAATCGTGGAATTCGCAAAATTCGAATCGAATAAGCGGCAAATTATTAAAAACGCGGTTGTTATTAACGTGACAATAATTATAATAGGTAATAGCTTTCTCATGAAAAAAGAGTATCATAGAAGCATTGCGGGGTCAAGGTGGTCGGTAATTTCGAATGTTATGAGTAAAATAAATATGAAAAAATTGTTAACCAGAAAACAAATCAGGGTGAAAAATTACGATTATTCGTTAAATGGTTATTATTTTGTAACCATATGTTCAAAAAACAGAGAAAATACATTTGGTGAATATAAAAATGGTGTAGGGGAGGGCCTTGCGTCCTCCCGTAATAATGCAATATGCGAAGAAAAAAAAGGAGCATGGTATGGAATATAGAAAGATTGGTAATTCGGACATGGAAGTGTCAAGTATTTCTCTTGGGTCCTGGGTTTTTGGGGGAGATGTATGGGGCAAGGTTGATGATAATGTTTCCCTGCGTGTTATTGAAGAAGCGATAGCAAGAGGTGTTAATATGATAGATACGGCCCCAATATACGGGTATGGGCGCGCGGAAGAAGTTATCGCCCGTGCGCTACAAAAAAAGGCAAAACGAGTAATGATAGCCACAAAATGCGGGCTTGAAGGCAAAGGAGCCGCAGTCAGGCCGAATTTAAGCGCGAAGTTTATTCGGCAGGAAATAGAGAATTCTCTTAGGCGGCTTAATGTTGAAACTATAGATTTATACCAGTGCCATTGGCCTGATCCCAATACGTCTCTTTCCGAAACTTTTGGTGAATTAAAAAAACTTGCCGATGAAGGAAAAATAAAGTTTATTGGCGTGTGTAACTTCAGTAAAAACCTTTTAGAGGAGGCTGTTTCCATTGCGCCTATAATAAGCAATCAGGTTCAGTATTCTCTTTTGGATAGAGAAATAGAAAAAGATCTTGTTTCTTATTGCGCGGAAAACAAAATATCAATTCTTTCGTATGGATCTTTAGGTGGAGGGATATTAACCGGAAAATATAAAGCGCCTCCTTCATATTCAAAAGGTGACGTAAAAAGCTTTTTTTATAGGTATTACAAAGAACCTTTTTGGAGTAAGGCTCAAGAATTAGTAAGAATACTTGAAAATGTCGCGGAAACACATAAAGTTTCGGTTTCACAAACGGCTATTAATTGGGTTCTTAGTCGTAATATTGTTGCGAGCTGTTTAGTCGGATGTCGTACGCCAGAGCAATTGGAACAAAATATCAACGCGGTTAATTGGAAGTTAAATGAGGAAGAGCTTGCAAGAATTGAAGCAGTTGAATTATAAATGATTAAATAGCGGTCGTAAAAATATCGTAGGGGAGGGCCTTGCGTCCTCCCGTAATAATTAATTGGGAATGGTTGGTCGTTAAATCGTAGATGGTGAATAGGTAATCGCAAAACAACAACCCCCGGGGTTATTGTTTTTACAACTGACAGGGCAACTATTTAATTTCACCGGTTTTTATGATTTGTGCGTAATAAAGCGCGGAATCTTTGATTGTGCGCGTTTGAGTTTCGTAATCTACATGAATAAGCCCAAAACGTTTACTATATCCTTCAGCCCATTCAAAATTGTCCAAAAGGGACCAGTGCATATATCCGATTACAGGAGCACCTTCATTTATGTTTTTAAGTAGTTCTAGTAGATGATTTTTTATATACGCTGTACGCGTAGAATCGTTGTTTGTAGCTATTCCGTTTTCAGTTATCATAATAGGTATTTTGTATCGGGAAAAACTTTTGACTGTTTCATAAATGCCTTCAGGGTATATTTCCCATCCCATGTCTGAAGTTTCTCCAGCGTTTGGATGATGATTAATATCACATACTTCTCCAATAAGTTTTTTATAATGAATAAATTGACGAAAATAATAATTAAGGCCGATAAAATCAAGCGTGTTTTTTGCGTTAAGCTTTTCTTTGGGTAAGCCGGGAATTAATATTTTGCCTTTAATTAATGATGAAACAGAGCTGTAATTATGCATCCAGCTTCTAAAATAGGTGCTTATCCTGTCAAAGAGTGAAAACTGCCGGCATGGATGAAAAGCTGTTACGGCTTTTGCTATCCCGATTTTTGGAGTTAAAATATGAGGATTTACTGCGGCGTAATCATGAAAAAGAGTATAAATCTTTGCGTGGCTTTTAATCATGTTTCTGAGCGCAAGGAGAGCGTCATTAAAGTTTTTTTTGCATGGCGGCCAGTCAGCGTAATAATAGGCAAGGAAAGCTAGGATATGCGGTTCATTTATAGTAATCCAATACTGCACTTTTCGGCCCAATTCCTGTATGCATTTTTCAGCAAAGCGTGTAAAAATTTCAATTGAATTAGGGTTTAACCAGGCTCCTTTTTGTGCGAACCAGAGAGGCAGTGTGAAATGGTTTAATGTTACTATTGGAGTGATGCCTAATTTGTTTAATTCATCTAAAACTGATTTATAATGGTTCCATTCATTTTGATCCCAAACGTTT
>JAHIZQ010000073.1 GCA_018814505.1 Candidatus Omnitrophota bacterium | reverse complement strand
CACTCGGCAATGACATTGCTAGACATATTCGTTTCCCTTTCCTCTATGTTGAACTGCCAATGTTTTTAGTCAAAAACATATTACCATAAAAATTATAATTTGTCAAGGATTAAGCAATAAAAAAAGCCCCCGAGGAAAACTAACTCCTCGGGGAAAACAAAAACTGCCTGTCGCTTTCGACTACCAGATCGGCAACCTTAAGCGAAATCGGGCAATCTTGCGTAGTGCTACCCAAGACATGAGAGCATAGAAAAGCGCCAATTTCACTAAAGGCGCCTCCTGCATTTGACCCACTCCCAGGCAATCTTTGCCAGTTTCCAGGATATGTAGAAGGGGCACATGGAACCTTCTACCAATAGCCCCCATCACGTTCTCGCCACATTCACGGCAAGTTACCTCGCCGATGGCATATTGGCCGATCACATCCTCCATCTGAACACCACTTGCTCCGTCCTTCTCTGCATCTTCCACTTAAGAACCTCCTTGCTACTGCTTATACGGACAAAGGATTATTATATACTATATCTCTTAATTTGTCAACCCAGTGCACACCCCCGGTGCACGCCCCCGTAGAGACGTTGCACCGCAACGTCTCTACGGGGTTGACTTCTTTTTTCACCTATGCTAAAGTATCTTTAACCTTAATAATTCAGCCTTTTCCAATCCTGCAAATGCGGGATACTAACCTTATCCATTTAGAGATAAGGAAAGGTGTTTTGACGCAATAAAGCACTGATACAATCAGTGTTCATCTAATCAATATAGCGCCCGGAAACACCGGACGTTTTTAATTAGGTTATTAGGGATTTCCTAAAAACCTAAGAACTTAAGAACCTAAAAACTTAAACTATGATCAATCATTACGAACTACTCTACTTGGTAGCATCTAACTACACTGAAGAAGAGCTATTGCCAATCAAAGAAAAAGTAAAAAATTTAATTAAAAAATTCGAAGGTGAAATCTCTTCGGAAGATAGTTTTGGTAAAAAGAAATTATCTTACCCAATTAAAAAAAATCATCAGGGCTATTATTTGCTTTATGAATTTGATTTAGATGGTATTAATTTAGAAAACTTAAAAAAAGAACTTGGGCTGACTAATGAACTACTTCGACATATTATTGTCAAAAAGGCAATCAAAGCTCCAGCTAAAGCTCGTGCTACTGAGATAAAAATTCAAGAAACTGTTATTCCAAAATCTGAGATGGAAAAAGAAGAAGAAAAGGAAAGTAAAAAAGACGACAAGCGAATTAAGCTAGAGGATTTAGATCAAAAACTTGATGAAATATTGGAAGGTAAAATAATCTAACAACACCCACTTGGACTCATGGCCTTCTGCGTATATCCGCGTTGATATCCGCGTCAATCCACTTCTATTGACACGAATAGATGGATAGCTACACCGATTGACACGGACAATGAAACCTTCAAACTACTACATCTTAAAATACAATCAACGTAGCCATATTTAACTCATAAATCAAAAATATGAATCTCAACAAAGCAATGATTATTGGCAATCTTACTCGAGACCCAGAGGCTAAAACTACCCCTGCCGGTCAAACCGTTACTTCTTTCGGTGTTGCCACTAATTTAATTTGGACTGACGCCAATGGTGAAAAAAAAGAAAGAGTTGAATTTCACAACGTTGTCGCCTGGCGAAAATTAGCTGAAATTTGTGCTCAATACTTGCACAAAGGCAGTAAGGTCTACATTGAAGGTCGACTCCAAACCCACGACTGGGAAGGTCAAGATGGGGTCAAGCGTTACAAAACTGAAATCATAGCTGATAATATGATCATGCTTGATTCTAAGGGTAGTAACACCTCTAGTGCACCATCAGCTCCTAAGGCAAATGATAATTACAGTCAACCAGAACCGCCAGC
The DNA here is from genome assembly GCA_018814505.1 of Candidatus Omnitrophota bacterium. Taxonomy (GTDB): domain Bacteria; phylum Omnitrophota; class Gorgyraeia; order Tantalellales; family Tantalellaceae; genus JBDRNE01. The sequence continues at coordinate 118 of JAHIZQ010000073.1, read as the reverse complement.
TAACAGTGGCGATGAAATCCAAGTGGAAAATATTCCGTTTTAAAGCAATATCCTCCCCGCCTACAACATCCTTCTAAGATAATGTAGGTGGGGAGATCCTAAAAATTTAATGACCGAT
>JAHIZQ010000009.1 GCA_018814505.1 Candidatus Omnitrophota bacterium | reverse complement strand
GGGGGAAACTTTTTGTTCCTCCTTTTTCCAAAGGGGGGAACTTTTATATCCCTCACCTTAAAAACATTATTCCTATCTTTACCCCATCCAAACTCAATACTCTCCTTTTTTCAAAGGGTGTATGCGCTTTTAGACAAGTATTATTAGGAGGTCATACAGAAGTCCCCCCTTTGAAAAGGGGGTTAGGGGGATTTGTCTACTTGTCTAGCCAAAACATAGATTCATTTTACCCCCAGAGACATACGGACAAAAAAAGTCCACCATTAAGGTAGACTTTTTTCGTATAAAATCATGTAATACACTTACACTATAGATTAAACTGACTGCCAGATTTTTTCTCTTCTTTGAAATTCCGCTGTTGGATCTAACGGCCGCATAGGCATCTCCAAAAGCATATTTAAGACAATAAACTTGAGCCAACCAAATATATCCGTCCGCAATTGTGCCGGAAGCCAATTTAAAGCTGGACCCATTTCGCTGTATGCCAACATGTAATAGAGATACTTCCTCTGGACCTCTTTACCCGTAAGGCGGCGCATTAATTCAATTAAGTCATCCGCCGCGTTCTCTTCACCTTTGTGTTCAGGCGCGAGCTGTTCCGGTTTAACAGCCGCTAGAAGAAGCGCGGTCCCTTCAACTTCACGGTTAAAGTACCATCCTTTGTTTTCCAATTCTTCAACTTTATCAATATCCGGAATAGCCAAAACCCTTACTTTTCCTCTTCTTCCCATTAAAAAATCCCTGACATTTTTATCATTTTTATCAGCGTTTTCCAGGCTGGACTTGGTTCCGACTAATATACCAATAGCGCCATCCGCGACAGATCTCTTAGCCACGTCTTTTAGCCCCATACGCGCGCTGTAAGGTCTGATTTTTATCTTATCACTTATGTATCTCTGAAGCTGTGCCTGCTCCCATAAAGCGGACCCTACAGTGTTCACATCCCCCGTTATGAAATTCTCTTGGGGAAGAAAAAGCTCAATCTGCTGATTTATTATTTCCGGCAGGTGTTTTTTTACCATTGAAACCGTGCTATCCGACATCATTTCACTTGGCGAAGCAACGTAATCAAACCTTACCACAGAGTTAACCTTAGAATCATCAGCCCTGTCTATACTATAAAAATCACCTTTCGCAATGGTAAGACCTTCGTCTTTCGTAAGTTTTATCCTTTCCTGCGATTGACCGCGTTTCATCATGTCAAATATTTCAACCATTACGGTTCCTGCTTTTACCTGGATTGTATGCGCCCGACCGGCCAAGACTTCCGGCATACGCATTGTTTTGCCAACAATTTCACCTGTGATATAAGACGTAGGACCGGTCGAAGTTTCAACTAAGGTAACGCTTTCTTGATATGTATGCGCAGTTTTTGCAATTTCTTCGCCTTGTGCCAAGACTGCGGTACCAATTGTTTCAGTTTTTTTCTCGTCTTCTTTCATTTCATTAAGGTAGTCATACGATTCGTCTTCTGGAAAAACCCTTAAAACTTCAGCTTTTTCACTGGATTCTATTGTATATTTGGGAGAATTGGCCCCTACAAAGAACGAGTCACCAGCTTTAGCTTTTATCGCTATCTCTCCTTCTACTTTAACTGTTACAGTACCTCGCATAACAATCAAATCGTGTTCATGCCTCTCAACAGTCGGCATAACTATGCTGGCAGGCTCAAGTTCAGATCCTTCAAAATCGAATTCCTGCGCGACAAAATACTTTTTGGGCCATAAACGAGAGGTCTCATCTATTAAAGACTTAAGTTTTACACTTTTCTCTATCTCTATTTCCTTGGGCTTTCGCACAAAATCCTGTACAGTTGTTACCGTATCAAGAAGACCTGACTCAACATAATACCTGATATCTTCGGCTTTAATATCTTTCCGCATTTTGAAAGTGTTAATCGCAGTTCCCCATTCAATCGGCGTAAAAAAATCAGCAAGAGAAAAAGTAGTATCAGACATCTGCTGAGGTTCAATTAAAACAAAATGTTCTTTTCCATCTTTTCCTATAACTTTTTTGACTATCCATGCTTCATTTTTCGGGTATTCCATTTTGCCATTTTTTCCAACCTGAGTTTTTAAAGGATGCGTCTGCAGGGAAAGCCCGAAAATACCATGCACAAACCCTGACGGCGAAAGTATTACCATTCCGTCTTCTAACTCTACCTCATTAAGAACGCTAACTATCCGTGCTCGTATTCCCGATATATTCTTAAACAATTCGCTAGCCTTGACATCTTTAGAGAAATATTTTTGGATATTTCCAAAAATCGCCTGGATATCTTTCCCGTCAGACTTTTTCATCCACCTATTTCCTGCCTGAATCGCAACCCATTCTTCATAAAGAGACTGATATTCACTAAACTCTTCACTGGAGAGATCAGACCTCAAAGCCTTTTTTAAAGCCTGCATATTTTCATTTTCATCAACAAGAAGTTCCGCGAAACCCGCCTTACCCAGATCGTTAAACGTTTCATTAAACCCCAGATATACTTTGTTGTTTTGTTTTAAATCTAAAAAGCGTGGGCTCAAAGACTTTGTAAAAAACGCTTTTCTATTTCGTCCTTTACCTAAAACTTCCGGATGCTGTTTTATTAATTCTTCAAGCGTTATCTCTGAAAAAATCTCTTCATCGTCAACAGTAACTTTAGTGCCCCATATTTTCGCGTCACTTTTCGGGTTTCTTGTTGATCTTACTGTCGTATTAAACCAAGTTTCGGATATTTTTTCTTTTCCTTTTTCTTTTCTACCCCAATCATATCTCGTAAGATATGACATGGTTTGCAAGAGTTTGTTTTTTAATCCCTGAATTTGCTCATGTCTTTTTGTTAACGCTTTTTTGAGCTTACCAAAATACCCCTCATCTTCGTTAAATCTCGTTTGTTCTGACGCGGGAATTATGTTTTCCTGCACCGCTTGAACGTATTGTACAACTTCCTGATTTTTGACAATCAAGGCTACTAACTTACAGAAAAATACACGTTCTATTTTGTTATCCCATGTATCATTTTCTTTAAGAAGCTCACCTATTACAGATTCAACAAAATTTACATCAACTATGCCTAACCTATTCAGCGCGTTTAGTTCCTGCACTAAAACATCGCGTTTATGTTCTAGAATTAAGTTTTTAAGCTCTTTGATCCGCGCGGAATCCCTTTCAGCATTTAGTTTTTTGATGAGTTTTTCGCGTCGGGCATCAAGCTCTTCCATGCTTACACCAAACATTTTGTTATAAGCGGTTTCAAAAGACATGTCGTTTTCCATAATTTCTACATTATAGGTGTTTGCTTTGTCTCTCAAGTCAGTGGTTTCATGAACTTTTAGCCCAATTGGACCTTCTTCGGTTAAAAGCGTTCCGTGGCGCTCGCCTTCTTCTAAAACCAGTTCTTTAGAACCAAAGGACTTATAAATACCGCTATTCGCTTTAAGAACTGTTCGAGTTACAGGACGGTAACTTTGAACAGCAAAAGCGTTTTCCATTGAAGGATTGTACAGAGTAGTGTCCTTTATAACGCTTCCGGTAACTTCACCTTCACCAGTAAGAACCGCGTTTATAAGAACAGAGTTCTTTACTGTAATACGCGGGTCTATGTAAGTATTTCCCACGATAATGTTGCCGTTCTCATCTCTAAGCTTGTCATCTATTTTTTCTAGTTTTCGGGCAATAATACCTTTTTGTCCTTCATCATTAAGAGCAAGATATTTTTCCCGCATAGCGTTATGCAACCCTATATCTGCCCAAAATGTTTGTGCGCCAAGATCAAGCACTTTCAAATTAAGAGGTCTTTTATATTTCTTGCTAAACAAGTCTTTAATCTTTTGAACTTTTTCATAAAAACCATCTATTGAGCGAACAACTTCTTGAAGTTTCTTATCCTTAGCAACAACTTTACTCCATTCATCAATATCATCAGGCATACTAAGAGCCATTAAAAGATACGGATCAAAATCAAGAATATGCCCTTCTTGATTAACTTCTTTACGGAAAACTTCTTCCATAATATCTAAAACATTGAAAGACACTGCAACTGGACCAAGACTCACACCAGCATAATAATCTCCATCTTGACGAGGCTTGATACCTAACTCTTTTAATTGATTTATAAGTTGTGCTTTTTCGTTACGCGCAAGTTGACCCAACATTTTATTATTCTCATCAAAAACAACCCAATCTTTTTGATTCGCAAGCTCTTCTGTTATCTTAATGACTGATATAACCTTTACAACATCATAATCTTTCATTTTCTGGTCATTTTCCGGCATATCTAGAAGATTACGAGATGCAATTTCCGTTTCATCACCCCATTTATCTAAAATCCCCCTAAACCCTCTTCTTTCCAAATATTTCGCAACAGGTACAAAATATTTAAGAGCCTCCTCTATGGCAGACAATGCTATTAATTTGCCGTCAACCTCCATGTTTGTAGAAGTAACGGCAATGGCAGGTTTTCTATCACCTTCAATCTGTGTAAAAGGAGACATTCTTTCTCCACGTCCGAAAAGCATACCTAAAAGCACTACAAAATCTCTATATGGAATGCTTTCCCGTGCGGCTATTTGTTTTATTTTAGAATATGCTAAAAGTGTGCCTAAAAAATTTCCTTTCTTTGTTTCCTCATGTAAAGAAATAACCTTTGTACTACCATCTTCATTAAAAATCTTTAGCCCTGTTTGTTGAAGCCGCGTGTCCCAATTTTTCTGGTCAACTTTTTGTCCTGAAACAATTGCCACTAACTTCACACTTTCATTATCTTCTGTAAGTTTTTCCGTTCCTGCGATATTACTCAAAACTCCTTTAAGCCCATGGGTTTTTTCAATAATTTCACCTTCTTTTGCCTGGTGTCTTTTAATTTCAAGCGTTTCGAACTTATCCCGGATATCCATAAGGTCATCGCCTAAATCGTCTATAACTTCCTGTTCACTTTTTTCCGGATGCGCGTTATGATAACTTTCATGTTCAGCTAAACGCAATGCCTGCCCTGGAGCTAACCCTTCCCAATGGCGCGCGTCAATATACATTCTGTTCCATTTGCCCTTGCCGGTTCCCGGATGAACGTCCACATCTAACGGAATTTTAACTTCATGTGCCTCGTTATATTCTTC
>JAHIZQ010000008.1 GCA_018814505.1 Candidatus Omnitrophota bacterium | reverse complement strand
CACGGGAATGACAAATATAATTCGTTAAGACATTTCTTGCTTTTATAATCTCCAGCAGCATTCCAATAGGAAAGGCGCCTGAACCGACTGCGGGGTCGCACACACGGATATTTTTTAATTTATCATCTATTAACTTAGCATTATCTTTTATGGTTTCAGGAATTTGCATCTTTTTATATTTGTATTGCAGATTTTCTTCTTTTTTTGTAATAACTAATTTGTCATGCTCAATTATTATGTCTCCGTATTTGATAAGGATTTCAATGTCTTCTTTTAGGATAACCGACGATGAACCATGTTCTATTACTAAAGAATTTTGTCCTTGTTTGCCGGTATTTCCGAATGCGTCTAATTGTTTTTCGCCCAAAGTTTCGTAACTGGTTGTTCCTTGATTTAGTTCCGTATATAAGTAGTTGATTAAACTCTGCTGGCACATATAATGGACAATTTCACGAGGGGTATAATACGCTCCCTGTCCTTTACGCAGATTTTCTTCGATAAGGTTTTCAAAGACCTTGCCGAGCAGTTCCGGGTCAAGAGCGACTTCTTTTTCAAGCGGTTCATCCTCTCTGACAGTAAAATTAAATCTATCAAAAATATCCAAGATACCGCTTCCTATATCTCCTTCTTTTGTTTTTTCAGTGTTAGAAAATAATGTGTCGGGAATCACTATGTCTGTCCGTTTCCAGTTGTAGTTATTGATTGGTTCAAAAAGTCCACCGTTTAGGAACGGAATTTTACAATTGAATCTTGGATAAATGCTTGAATCAGCTCCACCTCTATGTTCATTATTGAGGGCATCATAAAAAAGAAATTCTAAATAATCATTGAAAAAGTTTTTATTTTCTCGATCGCATTTGTTAAATAATGAGCGTAAGAAATTTTTATCTCCTTCTCCCCAGTTTTTATCTTGTGGAACTCCCAACCAGCCCTTTTTCTGTAAAAAGTAAAGGAAAACAATCTGACCTAATAGTTTCTTGCAAAAATTAATTGTGTTTATTTCCTTCCTTTCAAATTCTTCTTTAATAGCTTTATCCTTTGAAAGAATTTTATCCATAGATTCCTTAAGTTGTAGATAAAGTCCTCGATACTTATTAAGAAATTCCTTTGTAACTTTTTCAATGCTAAATGCTTTTTCAAGTTGGTCTAATGTAGGATTGTTTATGTCATCCTGCAAGAGAGGAATTAGCTGTTGTTGAGCGGTGTGATTGGGTTCGTTTTCGCCGACAAGAAAAGACCATCTTCGTGCAGAAGTAAATTCTTCTTTTATTCGTATTTTCCCGTGTTTACCTTCTTCAAAACGATAATCCATCTTCACAAGAGAAAAACGCCAGTCTTGTGGATTGGGTGAAACAAATGCTACTAAAGCGGCGTCCTTTTCTCCGCGAGTTTTAAGATAATCCGCGACAAAATTACGAAGAGTCGTTCTCGCCCGTTCGATTGAATCCTTTTTATTCAAATAGACAATTAACGCATCTATTTTTTTGCCTTCGGGGTCAGCGTAAGAACCTATCCGCTCATAAGTTTTAATAATCTCTACAGCCTTTTTATATTTTTCCTTAACATAACCTCTTGCGTGAAAAGCTTTTGTTTCGTCAAGGTTATTGAATAAATTTTTTACGAAATATATAAACTGTTCTTTTTCAAACGGATTTTCAAATGTTTTTCTGATAATTTCTGCAGCAGATTGTTTATCCATAAACTTATTCTTTTAATACTTTTTCTATATCTTTAATAGTCGGAAGTTGTTTTTGTAATTTTGCGGACAATTTTTGGGTTATTCTATATTTTGATACGCCGATGGGTTTATTGATGCCTTTCAAGGCATATTCTACTTCTAATTTGTCGCGGTCTTTGCATATAATAATCCCTATGGAAGGATTTTCTTCGGGCAGTTTTACTTTTTCATCAAGCAAGTTCAAATAGAAGTTCATCTTGCCTGCGTATTCGGGTTTGAATTCGCTTATTTTCAAATCAATTGCAATCAAACAATGCAAAAATCTATGATAAAACAAAAGGTCAATATAATATTCTTTGTCCTTTAAGTTGATTTTGTATTGGTTGCCTATAAAACAGAATCCTAATCCCAATTCTGTAAGAAATTTTTTGAGGTTTTCCAAGAGTTTCCTTTCCAGTTGTCTTTCTAATAACGGTTTTGCAATATCAAGAAAATCCAGAGTATAAGTATCTTTCATGGTTAAATCTGCTTGTTCGGCTAAATGAGCAGGAAGGGCTTTGGGGAAATTATGGAGTTTTT
>JAHIZQ010000072.1 GCA_018814505.1 Candidatus Omnitrophota bacterium | reverse complement strand
CTTCTTCCGATTTTTGAAATGAGTTTATTTGTCGGATAAATAGATGTTTTTTAGGTTATTCGGTCACATGGGGCGCAGGCGGAGTGATCGTTATGATTTATGCTTAATAATTAAGAAGTGGAGCTTTTAATCAATAAATAGCACAAACACGCACCCCAATCCCAAGTTATATTGACTCTGTGGCGTCAATTAGGGGTCTTGGTGGTGGGGGAAAAGAAATCTTGGTAGCATGATAATTTTTGAGATAGGCAAAAAATGTGTAAAATCGCTTTGGGGGACCAGCATTTTAAAGGATCTTCAAATAAGCGGTATAAAAGTGAAAGCGAGTAAATCTAATTCACCGGAAGATGTATCCAAGGTTATTTCGTCAATAATGGACGAAAAATTGTATAAAAAATTTAAACCAATTGTATTAAGTATTCCTCGCAATCAGGCTACGTTGAGAAACTTAAAATTTCCCGCGAAAGATAAAAAAGAACTTGATGATATTATTAACCTGCATTTAACGCAAGAAGTGCCATATTCCCGAGAAGAGATTATTTATAATTATGAAATTATCGAAAAAGATTCTGCCGGGTTTACTAATATAATCCTTGGGATTATGCATAGGCAGACACTTATAAAACAATTTACGGTTTTTGAAAAAATTGGTTTATATCCTGATAATGTTTTGTTGGGGACTTTTGGCATTATGTTACTTTTGACTAAAGGGCGTTTTGCGAAGAGTGGGGATACAAGCCTTAAAGCTTGTGTGGATGTAGGAGAAGAGTTTACGGACTTTTTTGTTTTTAAAGAAACTACCGTACTTTTCACTAGGAGTATTGCGATCAATGGTGAAAGCCTGAAAAAAGAAGAGAATATAAAAAAATTTGCGGGAGAATTGCGGCAAGCTCTTATAGTTTCTCATGTTGGCAGGTTGGAAAGTATTGAAAAGCTCTATATTACGGGGATGAGCGGCACTAATTCCAAACTTGCGGAGATCATAACTAATACGCTTAGCGTAAAAGTTGAAATAGTAGATCTTCTTAATGTAATTGGGTCTTTGAGGGGAGTTAAAAACGTAGGTAAAATAATTGAAAGAGTTTCTTTGTCAGCAATCGTGGGAATTAGCTCAGATCCGTTAATTTCAAAATTTAATTTTGTTTTACCGGAAGCTAAAATGAGAAAAGATGTTCGCGAAATGACAAAAAATTTGTTTGTTATGGGTGGAATAATAATTTATCTTATCGTTGTTTTTTTACTATTTTTTATGAGCAAGTTATACACGCAGGAGTCGTATTTGAATAAAATAACGGGAGAAATAAAAAAACTGCAACAGACTACAAAAGGTTCAATGAGGGCATTAGAAAAAATTAAAACCTTACAAATATTTATGCGGTACAAAGATTCTTTTTTGTATTATTATTACGAATTGGCGCAGGTAGTTCCTGAGAACATTACTATTGACAGGTTTACCTATAACAAGAAGAGAGAAATTTCTTTAGTCGGAAAAGGAACTGAGATGGGAGAAGTATTCAAGTTTGTACGAAATCTGAACAGTTCAGGAATTTTTGGGGAGGCTGAATTAAAGTATTCCCGTAAAGCTTCAAAAGAGAGCGGAAATTATAACGAGTTTAACATAACATGTAATATAAAATGAGATAACGTAACAATAGTATGAATACCTTCAAAAAGTCATCCTGGAACGGGCTGAAGGGAGACATTTGGGAGTTTGGAGTAAGTAGTGACCGGTGATTCTTGAGACCACTACTATAAAACAATTAGTCGTACTATTACTGTGGACGTAAGGGGACAAAAAATAAATTATGAAAATCAATTTGGGCAAAAGAGAAAAAACTTTAATTAGTGTAGTTGCCGTGGTGGTGATAATTTTTTTGATGGAAAGATTTGTTATTACGCCTTTTTGGGAAAAAATTGAAACAATACGCATTCAAATACAAGCGGACAAAGAAAAACTGGAACGACTTCGATACCTGAATTCGCAGAAAGACTGTATATCGGAAGCTTTTAAAAAGTTAGAACCGTATATTGAAGTCGGTAGCTTGGGAGACGCGAGTATTCCCATTATTATGAAAAAAATCGAAGAAATGGCAAAGGAATGTGATATCAATTTGCAAAAAATGAAACCCGAGGCCACGGAAGCTAAAAGCGGAGTTGATTACAATATAAAAAAACTTACACTTTCAGTAGATGGCTCGACGGAGAACATTATTAAGTTTCTGTATCAATTAGAAGGTAG
>JAHIZQ010000071.1 GCA_018814505.1 Candidatus Omnitrophota bacterium | reverse complement strand
GCATTATCCGGCAGGGCGAGGTTTCCAAGGTCAAACGAAATAAATCCGAAGTCCATTTCATTGCCAGCAGGAAATCCGCCGGTATCAAAGCTGCCGACTGTAACTGTATCAGTATGGATTCCCAAAAACATGTTTTGCAGTATATCCTAAAGCTTCCCTGACATCATTAACAGTAATAACACGCTTTAATTCTTCTTGTGTTAGCCCGGATGGTTTCTTTTCACAAAAAACTATCCTCGCCCCTTTTTTTAAAACGTCACATATATAACAATGTCCGTCGAAAACAGCACCTTTAACGGCAAAAAACACATCTCCAGGCAAAACCTGCCGAGAATCTGTTTTAATGTTCGTTTTATCAATACAAGCCCTGTTAAGAAGATCATCAACTATATTTATGTTTTCAGAATCAAAATAAGTCATACTTATCCATTATTGGAATTTATATACTGTAAAACCCGTTCAGCAATGTTTTTAAAAACCGGAGCCGCAACCTTTCCGCCAGAATAAATAGGATGCGGATCATATATCGTAACAACAACACTTATTAGAGGCTTATCCATAGGCGCAAACCCAACAAAAGTCGCGTCATGCTTGTTCTTATAATAACCGCCTTCGGGATTAACCATCTGAGCCGTTCCAGTCTTTCCACACATCTCGTATAAATCAGACGCGGCACGCCTGCCAGTAGCAGAAGTCACAACATACCTTAAAACATCTTTCATTTTTTGACTTGTTTCCCTGCTTATAACGTGACGCAGGGCTACGGGTTTATACGCTCGGTATAACCCATTATCCCAAGTTGTCATTTTCTCCACAATATAGGGTTTCATTAAATATCCACCGTTCGCTATAACACTTACGGCATTTACGAGTTGAATAGGCGTAACCGCAATTCCCTGACCAATAGGTATAGTAGTCATATCACTTCGAGACCATTGGCTAAACGGCCGGCTTATACCACTAACTTCGCCGGGTAATGTAACTCCTGTTTTTTCCCCGAATCCAAAACGTTCGATATAGCTATATAATTTCGCTGACCCTAATTTACTTGCCGCTTTCACAGTACCAATATTACTTGATTTTCCGATAACCTCGCGAAACGTAAGTGTTTTATATCCATGGACGTCATGTAATACTCGTCCCCGCGTTTTATAACACCCATTTTCGCAAAAAAACTCATCATCCAAATTCACAAGAGCCTCATTCAAAACAGCACTCGCCGTCACAATTTTAAAAACACTGCCTGGTTCGTAAACACTCGCAATTGCTTTATTTTTGACAATATCCTGAGATGCTGTTTTCAAATCATTTAAATTATAATCCGGATAATTTGCTAAAGCCAATATCCTGCCTGAAAAAGGCTCCATTACTACAACAGATCCACCCGCGGCATTAAACTGACCAACCGCGAGTTTCAATTCTTCTCCGGCAATGTACTGCACTACACTATCAATTGTCAACACAATATTATATCCGTTTTGTGGCGGCAAAGAATCCTTTTCATTAAAAAATACTGTTTTCTTTTTCGCATCCCTTATCAAATGCCGGTATCCGGGTTCACCTTTCAGCTTATCCGCAAACTCCAATTCAATGCCTTCTAACCCCTCGTTATCCATCCCGACAAAACCAATAACATGACAGGCTCTATTATCATTTGAATAATACCTTTTGCTTTCATTTGAAAAATGTATACCTTTTAACTTTAAGTTTTTTATTTCCTGAGCGGTATTATTGTCAATTTTTCGTTTGAGCCACACAAAACTTTTATCCCGTTTAAGCTTATCTAAAAGCAAATCATTATCAATGTCCAACACATCCGAAAGAACACGGGCAGTATATTCTTTATCTTTATCCTCTATATTTCTCGAATTGGAATAAACGCTGGGAATATCAAGATTTACCGCCAGTGGCTCCATTTTGCGATCACAAATAATACCTCTTAAAGGCATTATTTCCACTACCGTGTTATGCTGTTCAGAAGCTAAACTGGAAAATTTATCAAAATTAAAAACCTGTAGATAATACAGCCTGCAGAACAAAAAAAGAATAAACGTCATTATTGAAAAAAATACAAAATATTGGCGGGCTTTGTACATTATTCCTCACTGTAAACTTAAGTTATTCTACTCGTTTATTCGCGGGGTCTTGCTTCAGCGTTCAAGGTAAACACGTCAAAAAACCGTTCAATTAAACTTCCGCCAAGAACTCCCTTATCAATGGTTCTTGAAGCAAGTTGATAATTGTTTATCCCTTCGGTTCGATGATTCGCAAACTCGATTTCTTGGCCGCTAAGCGAGGCAAGCAGGTATCCAGGAGACTCCAGTTTGGATAGATTATACATTAACTTCGAATTCTGGTCAACGAGACTTGTTAAACAGCCTATATTCTTTTGCAAAGTATATCCGGCTTTAACAATCTCTATCCGCTGGTGGACATATCCAACAGCCATAACTGTAATTAGAATTCCACTAAAAATGATTTTATGCAGTTTCATATTAAACTCTCTCCGCTACTCGTAATTTCGCGCTTCTTGATCTTGGGTTTTTCATAATTTCGTCTTGGCCAGGACAAACCGGTTTTTTTGTTATAATTCTCATTTTTCCGTCTTTTACCATCTCTCTAAATATATTTTTTACTATTCTGTCCTCAAGAGAATGAAAAGATATAACAATTATACGCGCGCCCGGGTTTAAGAATCTGATTGTGTTTTTAACCGCTTCTTCCACTGCATTAAGCTCGTCATTTACATAAATCCGTAAAGCCTGAAATGTCCTTGCCGCGATATGTATTTTCTGACGGCTATATTTAGCTCCTAATGCGCTACTAAGTACAGAAACAAGCTCTAGCGTAGTTTCTATCCTCTTTTTTTTTCGCGCTCTTACTATGGCGCTAGCCGCAAGTTTAGCGTGACGCTCTTCGCCATATTCCTTTATTATATCCGTAAGAACTTCTTTACTGAACTTATTTACAACATCATTAGCCGACAACTCCTGCCGGCTATCCATTCTCATATCCAATGGACCGTCTTTTAAGAAACAAAACCCTCGCTTTTCATCATCAACCTGAAACGAAGACATACCAAAATCAAAAATTGCCCCGTCTAGCATTTCTATTCCGATAGATTTTAAAATTCGAGCTATGTTTCTAAAATCATCATGCACGTATGTTATTTGATCTTCAAATTTTTTCAATGATCCTTTAACTCTGTCTATAGCGTCCAAATCCTTGTCAATTCCGATAACGCGCCCATTCGCCCCTATTCCTTTTAAACATTCGCGCGCATGTCCTCCTCCGCCCAATGTCCCATCAAGAATGATACTGCCTGAAGTGATATTTAAATACGCTACTACTTCTTTTAAAAGAACCGGAACATGCGTATAGTTTTTTACTTCTGTCATTTTGACATTCTCTTATTTATCCTGCTTAAAAAATTTATCCATTACGGCAAACTGTTTTTTGTAAAAACTTGTGTAAGAACTAGCTAAACCCGACTTATTGGAACGTTTCGTGCCGGAACTCTTTTTTTTGCTTGTCGTACGTTTTTTGCCATAAATTGACCCTCCGAATTCACAAGCCTGCAAATACTTTTTCATTAGACTACCTCCAAAAGATTTTCATTTATGGCATTTTATGATTACAGACAATCTTTAGCTCTTATGTGCTTTTTTTTACCCAACCCCGAAGAAGAAACAACATACCTTTTAACTCCTAAATGCGAAGTTCCAGCGGTCAGCGCTCTTGCCTTTTTTACCCTTTCCACCATATTCACGCAATTAATAAACTCCACCTGTTTCTTGTGAAACTTTACGGCATAACGTCTATACATATCAACCCCCTTCCCCCGATGTTCGTCAATACAATCTAATCCAAAAGTTTTTCAGCTATATCCTCAT
>JAHIZQ010000070.1 GCA_018814505.1 Candidatus Omnitrophota bacterium | reverse complement strand
TTTAAATAAATAATTTATTTTTATCAGGAACTTACTTTTCTGGTGGTTCTGTATCAGTTGTTTTATCTTCTGCTTCATCTTCTGGTTTCTCTTCTGTAGCCTCTACTGCTGCCACTGCTTCTGCTTCAGATACTACAGGTTCTATTTCTTCAGCTGTCGGCGGAACAGCTACTACAATCGATTCTTCTGGATTATCTAATACCTCTACTCCCTTGCCCACAGAAAGATTTTTTACAAAAATAGTATCATCAATATTTTCTAATTTAGATAAATCTACTTCAATTTCATGCGGAAGATTTTGCGGCAAACACTCTACTTCGATTTTCCAAAGAACCTGAGTAAGAACTCCTTCTTGTTCTTTCACTCCCACAGCTTCTCCTTTAACGTTAACCGAAACGTTTACTTTCAATTTTTCTTTTAAAGATATTTCGTGAAAATCAACATGCACAACCTTCTCGTTTACCGGATCAACCTGAATCTCCTGCACGATAACTGTTTTTTTAACATGTTTTTCGTCACTCAAAATATCTAGAGTGATAATCGCATTACCACCAGCTTCGGTGTGAAGCGCCTTCCAGAGTTCCTTATTGCCAATTTGCACACTACGGCCTTGTTTTCCACCTCGATATACTATCGCGGGGACTAGCCCTCTTTTCCTTAACTGTTTCGAACCGCTTTTTCCAAGATCCGTTCTCATTGTTGCGTTTAACTTTATCTTTTCCATTTACTTCACCTCTTTTTTGTTCGTACACACATCAATACAATTTTCAAGACTTTACTTCACTTACAAAGTGGAATAAAATTCTTATTGGTTGCTATTCAAATAAAGCGCTGACAGACTCTTCATTATGTATGCGCCTGATTGCTTCTCCTAAGAGATTCGCGACTGATAATTGCACAATATTCTTTACTTTTTTTGATTCATCTATTGTAATAGTGTCCGTTACAACCAACTCTTTGATGGCTGAGCCCTTTATCCTTTCCATTGCCGGTCCGCAAAGCACCGCATGACTAATTGCCGCGTAAATATCTTTTGCCCCGTTCTTTTTAAGGGCGCTTGCCGCTTCTGTTAAACTTCCCGCGGTAGCAACAATATCATCTACAAGAATTACGTTTTTGCCGTTCACGTCTCCCATAATATGCATTACTTCCGCGGTAACATCACTTATGCGCCTTTTGTCAACAATGGCAAGCCCAGCATCAAATCTTTTCGCGTAAGCCCTTGCCATTTTTATCCCGCCGACATCGGGAGAGACAATCACCATGTCCTTTAACTCTTTCGCTTTAAAATACTCTTCAAAGATACTTATCGCGTATAAATGATCTAAAGGTATATCAAAAAACCCCTGAAGCTGTCCCGCGTGTAAATCAATCGTAAGAACCCTGTTCGCGCCCGCTCTTGCCAATAAATTAGCCGTTAATTTTGCCGTGATCGGCACCCTTGGCTGATCTTTTCTGTCTTGACGCGCATATCCGAAATAAGGCAATACAGCTGTAATCCTTCGAGCTGAAGCCCTTTTCATCGCGTCTATCACAATTAAAAGTTCCATAAGATTTTCATTCGCCGGATGACATGTAGACTGAACAATAAAAACATCTTTGCCCCGAACATTTTGCTTTATTTTTACTT
Source organism: Candidatus Omnitrophota bacterium (assembly GCA_018814505.1). Lineage (GTDB taxonomy): Bacteria > Omnitrophota > Gorgyraeia > Tantalellales > Tantalellaceae > JBDRNE01. Next base: position 4,866 of record JAHIZQ010000070.1, on the reverse strand, counting down.
TTGTCTCTCCGTCGCAAAATCGAGATACATCTATTTTTCCAGGAGAAGTATTTAAACCGTTACAAATATTTCGTGTTAACTTCGCATTCGCGTTTCCTGAGAAAATCATCAATTTATCCATACTAAACACTCCTCAATGAGACTATGATTCCAAAACCCCTTCACTTCCGCTCAGGATAAATCTCAGCGGATTGAAATCATTTTGTTAAATTAATGTCCAAGTCACTTGGAGTAAATTTTCATCCTATCCTACGCGACCACCGGACTATTTTTTTGCGTTACAACCCCACTATTTTCTCGTACCAAGCTTGCCCTTTAAGCATTATAAGGCTTCGCGGGCACACCCATTACTACGGCTCCGTCAGGAACGTCTTTATTTTTTGTAACAACACTCCCCGCACCTATTTTAGCATTTTTCCCGATTTTAACCGGCGCGATAAAAATCGACCCTACCCCAACAAAAACATTATCATCTATTATCGTAATGTTTTTTTTCTCTCCGTCATAGTTTGCCGTAATAACTCCGGCGCCTATGTTTACATTGTTACCCACAACCGCATCCCCCAGATACGCGTGATGTTTAACTCTTGTCCCTTCCCCTATTTTAGTCCGGCATATTTCCACAAAATTTCCTATTTCAACTTTAAAGGAAATCCTGCTCCCTGAACGAATCCTAGCAAAAGGACCGATACGGCATTCTTCGGCAATTTCTACATCTCCTTCAATAACGGTATTCGGAAATATTATGGTGTCTTTCCCAACAATAGCGTCTTCATCAATATATGTAGATTCCGGGCTTATTATCGTAACTCCCGAATCCATTAATTTGTTGAGCGTTTTTTTATTTATAATATCATTCACTTCGGCTAAATCTTTCCTTGAATTTATTCCTATAACTTCTTCAGGGTTACAAGTTTCCGCACTTATTTTCTTATTGTTTTTCGCTAAGATATCAACTATATCCGTAAGATAAAACTCTTTCTTTTTCTCATTTATTTTAATCTGTTTTATAAATTCCTTCAAACCATTAACGCAAAAACAGTATGTACCGGCATTAACCTCTTTGATGTTCTTTTCTTCTGGTGTAGCATCTTTTTCTTCAATAATTCCTATTACAGTTCCCGTTTTCTCTCTCACAATTCTTCCATAAGAATAAGGGTTTGGCATATTACAAGTTAAAATTGTGCATGCCGCTTTCTCTTTTATATGCTTTTCGATTACCCTGAGAAAAGTATCTGCAGAAATTAGCGGCGCGTCACCGCAAGTAACTAAAACCAACTCCGCGTCTTTTATGTAATTAATTGCTTGGGCTAACGCATCCCCTGACCCAAGAAGCTGGTCTTGACGAATAAGCTCTATCTCGCTTTTAAAAGAACGTTCTATGCTTTCAGCTTTATATCCTACAACTGCCGCTATGTTTGTTATCCCACTGGCTTTTAGATTATCAATAATTCTTCTTAAAATCGTTTTTGATCCGACAAGATGCAGAACCTTGGGAACTCTCGTTCTCATCCTGGTTCCAAGCCCTGCAGAAAGAATAACCGCCGTAATATTGTTCATTTTTTGTATCCGAATTTTCCGTTACATTTTACGCTTTATGTGTTCATCCTTCGCATTCTCTTTTTTTGTCTAATACTTTTTGCTGTTCTCAACTGCATAGCACCAATTCTGCCTTTGGCACAATTGGCTGGCGGGCAAGGGTTCGAACCTTGACAAGCAGCTCCAAAAGCTGCGGTGCTACCATTACACTACCCGCCAACCGAAAAACCGGCTTTCCTGGTAAACCAGCAACCCATACTCCTCGTGCTTTTTACAGCTCTATATCCTGCGCGCCTATGTCTATCCCCGGCTCACTTACCGTCTGAATAGTTTCCAAAATTGACGATACTGGTTGAGAAAAGGCTTCTATTTTCTCTTTTTTAGAACTCTCTAAAGATGCTCCTTCGCCAGTTTTTTCATGCTTATCTTTCATATACGCGTCCAGTATTCTGTCCTGTATATAAACCCGACAATCCTGTGTTATAGGGTGCGCTATATCCATATGACTGTTATACTTATCGTTTTCGTCATTTCCTTGAGGAAAACTTATCTCTTTCAACTGACTACCACACTGATTGCAGTATTTGCTCCCTACTACATTTTTAAACCTACATTTCGAACAAGCTTCCACAGCCTTCCTGGAAGGCATAGCTACGAAAAGACCATTATTTCCCTGTATAACTTTTACGTTTCTGACAACAAACCAATCATCAAATGTCATGGTAGCAAATGCTTTAAGTTTACCGTCTTTGCTCTCTGTCGGAAAAATCCTCACTTCCGTAATTTTCATGCATCTCTCCTTTCGCTTAGATGGACGTTCGGCATATACCGAAAAACTTCCTAATACCTGTCAGAAATAAACGTAAATCTCCTTTTTGCACGTTTTTGTTTGTTCCGGTTTATATTAATTTCTACGGCAAAAACCAGAATTTTGTATACTCTCTTATATTCCTTTCCTCTCCTCAAAGCGATAGCACTAGCCAGGTTTAATACGTAGTCGCAACCTCGACTCTCCAGTTTTCGTTCGCACGAAACACCCTGCAAAGTTTCTCCGCGCTACTACTCGCATCATTTTCCGTTTTATAAATGCCAAAAATCGTTGATCCCGTCCCGGACAAAAGAACACCTTCCGCTTTTGTTTTCCTAATCTCCAAAAACACTTTTTCTAAAACGGGCCATCTTCGTAATACTATTGTTTGTAAATCGTTATGAAGATTTTTCCCTACTTCCACAATATTCTTTTCCCCCAAAAAAGCGCTGAACATTCTATCAAGGCACCTATTCTTTGTCAAGCCAAAAGCGGATACATTCTGGTAGACTTCCTTTGTTGAAATGCCAAAAGGCGGGCTCACCAGTATATGCCACATTTTAAGTTCAGTTTGCAGTTCTTCCACTTTATCTCCGCGTTCCCTACCATAGGCAAAACTGGTTTTCCCTAAAAAAAAAGGCACATCTGCCCCCAGCATTTTTCCCATCTCAACGATCTTATGTTTTTCAATTAAATTACCAGTTACCTCATTAAGCCCCTGCAAAACCGTTGCCGCGTCACTAGACCCACCTCCTAGCCCCGCTGAAACAGGTATATTTTTTTTTATTTTAATCAAAAAATTATCGCTTATTTCGGCTTTCTCTTTGAACAAAGTCACAGCACGACCTAGCAGACTATTTTTATCCGTTGGTATACTTAAATCACTGCATACAATTCGCGTGTTTTTTTCCGCTTTTTCAATCGAAATTTTATCACATAACGCTATTTTTTCAAAAAGCGTTTCAATGTTGTGATATCCATCCTCTCTCCGGGAAATAATCTTAAGATAAAGGTTTACTTTGGCAGGAGCGGTAAACAACATGATGCATTTCCTTTGTGTTGCTAACGATTCACTATTTACTGTTATGGGAGGACCCTGAGAACCTCACCTACGGCATTTTCATGTTTTCGATTTACTTTTACGTTTTATCAATTTTTCAGCTTCCAGAACAATATGTTTTTCTGTTAATTCGAAATGCTCATATAATGCTTCCGGGTCTCCACTTGTTCCAAATTTTCCGCGGATTCCCATAAGCTTCATTGGAACGGGATATTCTTCCACCAAAACTTCGGCTACAGCGCTTCCCATGCCGCCATAAATGGTATGCTCTTCAACCGTAAGTACCGCCCCAGTTTCTTTAGCGGCTTTTATTATTGAACCAGCATCTATGGGGTTAGGGGTATGCAGATTTATAACTCTTGCCTGAATATTTTTGTTTTTAAGATTATACGCCGCGCTTAAGGCTCTTGTAACCATGTGTCCGCACGCGATTATTGTAACATCCGACCCATCCATAAGCTGACTCGCTACGCCAATTTTAAATTCTGGTTTGTCCTTTATCACCGAAACTTTTTCTCTACCTAATCTTAGATAAACGGGCCCGGGAATTCCTGCCGCCTGTATCGTTGCCAAATACGCTTCTTCTGCGTCTGCCGGTACCACAACTGTCATGTTTGGAATTATTCTCATAAGCGCTATTTCTTCTAAAGCCTGATGAGTCGCGCCGTCTTCTCCGACAGAAATTCCTCCATGGCTTCCTGCAATATTTACATTAAGGTTCATATATGCTACCGAAACTCTCACCTGATCCCACGCTCTTCCGCTAGCAAAAGCTCCAAATGTACACGCGAAAGGAATTTTCCCAGACAACGCAAGACCCGCGGCAGTACTTATCATGTCCTGTTCCGCGACACCATGGCTAACAAAACGATCCGGATATTTTTCCTTAAACCAATGCGCCCTTACGGATTCTGTAAGATCCGCGGACAAAACAACCACATTTTTATTTGTTTCTCCTAAAGCAAGTAAGGCTCTTCCGAAACCATCTCTTGTTGCTTCTTTTTTTAATGTTTCCTCTTTCATTAAATAACTCCTGTTTTATTGGTTAACCGAATAGCCTATTTGCCAATTTACGCCCGATATTTATACCTTTCAAAAATAACCTGCCGGGGCTTCTACAACATCTTTAACTGACAATCGTTTTTTGTTAAAGTTAAAAACGTCTTTTTCTTTTATCGTTAATACCGCATTGCTTAACTGATCTTCAAGCATTAAAAAATCAAATTTTTTAAATTTATATCCGTATACAACGTCATTCGCTATTTTTATAATTTCCCCTATTTTCATTAAATTCAAATCGGCATCTTCCGCGCTTTGAGGCGAAATTTTAAATTTTATAAAGAAAACTTTTTTTCCATCCGCTGACGCTACAAAATTACTTTCCGAAGTTTCATATTTAAATAATTTCAACAAGTCTTCTTCTCTGCGAAAATCTAATTTTATTCTGTTTGTTATTTGC
>JAHIZQ010000069.1 GCA_018814505.1 Candidatus Omnitrophota bacterium | reverse complement strand
GCTCTGCCTTGTGTCAAGCTTCTTAACGCCGTTGAGTATCCGAACATTTGCGCTAAAGGCGCCGCGCCTGTTATAATCTTTGTCGTACCTTTTTGATCTATGTTTTCTACCTTTATTCTGCGCATATTCATATCACCTATTACGTCGCCCAAATATTCATCCGGTGTCGTAACTTCCAGTTTCATGATAGGCTCTAGCAATACAGCCTTTGCCTTACGCATACCTTCGCGAAACGCTATCCCACCAGCATTACTGAAAGCCATTTCAGAAGAGTCAACTTCATGATACGATCCGTCATACAATATCGCTTTTATATCTGTAGCGGGATAACCAGCTAATATACCGGTTTTCGCCGCGTTACGCACACCCTGTTCAATCGCCTTGAAATACTCCCTGGGAATAGATCCGCCTTTAACCGCTTCTTCAAAAACAATACCTTCACCCGGTTCTGCCGGTCCAATTTTCATTTCAACGTGACCATATTGTCCACGCCCGCCGGACTGCTGAATAAATTTACCCGTTACTTCAACGGAATTTCTTATCGTCTCTCTATACGCTACCTGTGGACTACCAACTGTCGCACCAACTTTAAATTCACGTTTTAATCTATCAACAATTATTTCAAGATGAAGCTCTCCCATACCGCTGATAATTGTCTGTCCTGTTTCTTCATTATATCGAACCTGAAAAGAAGGGTCTTCTGTTTCAAGTTTTTTTAAACCCATACCTAATTTATCCTGATCCGCTCTCGTCTCGGGCTCTATTGCCATAGATATAACCGGTTCAGGATATTTTATTTTCTCCAAGGTCATAGGATGTTTTTCATCGCAAATAGTATGCCCGGTCGAAGTATATTTTAGTCCTACAACTCCGACAATATCACCAGGCCCTGCTTCCTGAATTATCTCTCTTTGATCCGCATGCATTCTTACAATTTTCCCGACTCTTTCTTTTTTTTCGATTGTTGAATTAAAAACATAAGTTCCCGGAAAAAGTTTACCTGAATACACTCGAACAAAAGTCACTACGCCGACAAAAGGATCTGTCATAATTTTGTAAGCATACGCGCAAAGTGGTTTATTTTCATCGGGCAAAATATCAACATCCTTTTCTGTTTTTGTGTCAATTGCCTTAGGATGCCTCACATCAACAGGCGACGGCAAATAATCACAAATCGCGTCTAAAACCGACTTCATTCCTTTATTCCTAAGAGCAGAGGCGCACATAACGGGAACGAAAACATTTTTATTGGTCGCTCTTCGTACGAAAGACTTCAACTGATCAGGATAAATGCCTTCATCCATTAAATACATTTTCTCAGCAATTTCATCAACGTCAGCCAGCTTTTCAATAAGATTATGCCTCCAATGACTTGCGATATCTTTCATGTCTTCAGGAATTTCTGATTCAGTCAACTCTTCCAAATCGCCCTTTTCACCAAACATATATGCCTTACATGTAATTAAATCTATTACTCCGCAAAACCCGTCTTCTTTTCCAATCGGGATCTGTATAGGCGTAGCGTTAGCGCCCAGTTTTTTGTGCATATCAATTATTACACGATAAAAATCCGCACCTACACGATCCAATTTATTTATAAGTGCCACTTTAGGAACTTCATAATGATCCGCCTGACGCCAGACAGTTTCCGTCTGAGGCTGGACACCACCCACTGCGCAAAAAACAACTAACGCACCGTCAAGCACTTTCAGAGAACGTTCAACTTCAATAGTAAAATCAACATGGCCAGGGGTATCAATGATGTTTATATTTTTTTCCTTCCACAGACAAGTTGTAACAGCGCTTGTTATTGTAATGCCACGTTCCTGTTCCTGCTCCATCCAATCCATTACAGCCGTACCTTCGTGCACCTCACCAATTTTATAGGTTTTACCCGTATGATAAAGGATTCTTTCCGTAACAGTTGTCTTTCCGGCATCTATATGCGCAATTATACCTATGTTTCTTATGTCCTCGATACTATTCATTTTTCCTTAGGTTCTCCTCTATGTTAAAAACAACACTTTCCTAATTACAATTAGTTACCACTTATAATGCGCGAAAGCTTTATTAGCTTCTGCCATCTTGTGGGTATCTTCTCTTTTCTTTATTGCCGCGCCTTCTTTTTTATAGGCGCTTATTAATTCATCTGCAAGTTTTACTCTCATTGAACGGCCTTTTTGCTGTCTGGCAAAATCCCGCATCCATTTCATGCCAATAAACTGGCCTCGTTCAAGTTTTACTTCAATGGGCACCTGGTATGTAGCACCGCCTATTCGTCTCGCTTTTACTTCTAAAAGAGGCCGCACATTATCAAGCGCCTGAATAAACACTTCATGCGGATCCTTATTGTTAATTTTTTCAGAAATAACATCAAACGCGCCATATACTATTTTTTCCGCTACAGATTTCTTGCCACGTTCCATAACCATATTCATAAATTTCCCCAGCACTTTACTGTTAAATTTTGGATCTGGTAATGGCTCTCTTTTTTCCGCTCTACGCCTTCTCATATTACTCCCTATTTTTCTTAGACTTCCCTATTATTTACACCATTCACTATCTACCATCTAGCACAAACTATTTACTATTTCGGTTTTTTTGCTCCGTATTTTGATCTGCCTCGACGCCGCGATTCAACTCCTGAAGCATCCAGCGTTCCTCTGATCATATGATATCTTACTCCCGGCAAATCTTTTACCCTGCCACCGCGAACCGTAACAAGTGAGTGTTCCTGCAAATTATGCCCTTCACCGGGAATATAGGCTGTAACTTCTATCCCGTTAGTCAACCTGACTCTGGCGATCTTTCTCAAAGCTGAGTTCGGTTTTTTAGGCGTGCGTGTTTTAACTTGCAGACAAACCCCTCTGCGCTGGGGACATCCTTGTAAAGCCGGAGCTTTACTTTTTTCTTTTTGCGCTTTTCTGCCTTTGCGTATTAATTGATTTATTGTCGGCATATTCTCCTCTTCATCTCTTTTAATTATGCTGTTTCTTTAATGACTTCAGCTTTTTGTTTATCTTGTTTATCGGGTTTTAAAACATCCCGTTCCAATGTAATTCTTCTATGCTCGTCATACCCTGTACCAGCCGGTATCAAATGCCCCATAATAATATTTTCTTTGAGCCCTACTAAATTATCAACTTTCCCTGCCGCCGCCGCTTCTGTCAAAACTCTTGTTGTTTCCTGAAAACTTGCCGCAGAAATAAAACTTTCCGTAGTAAGTGAAGCCTTTGTTATACCTTGAAGAACCGGTTCAGCCGCCGCGGGTTTCTTGTTCTTTTTCAGTACACGTTTGTTTTCTCTTTTAAAAACCCCTTTGTCTACCTTGTCCCCCATCAAAAATACAGTGTCACCTGCATCCGTTATTTTGATATTACGTAACATTTGTCGAACAATGGTTTCAATGTGTTTATCATTTATTTGAACTCCCTGTAAACGATAAACTTCCTGAACCTCATTTAAAAGGTATTCCTGCAAAACCTTTTCTCCTGAAACCCGAAGAATATCCTGCGGAACAACCGGCCCCTCTACGAGCTGTTCTCCAGCTGAAACTCTGTCACCGCGGTAAACGTTTAAATGCTTACCATGCGGAATGACATATTCTTTACGCATACCTGTTTCACTTTCAACAATTATATTCTTCTGTCCCTTCTTTGATTCCCCAAATTCAACCACACCATCTATCTCACTAATGATTGACGGATCTTTCGGTTTACGCGCTTCAAAAAGTTCTGCAACACGCGGCAAACCACCGGTAATGTCTTTAGTTTTAGTCATCACGCGATGTGTTTTAGCCAAAACATC
>JAHIZQ010000068.1 GCA_018814505.1 Candidatus Omnitrophota bacterium | reverse complement strand
TCAAATAACGCAACGCTAAACTTTTCTTTTTTCTGGCCAAAAGCAACAAACTCCACTATATTAAATTCAAAAAGGTTATCTCCGGCTACAATTAGAATATCATCACAAATATTCTCTTTTTCAATAACGAGATTAATGTCTCCAATAGCGCCAAGCCTGTCTTCATTGGTCGTAGTTAAATCATTAATAACCTCTACCTTTATCGTAAAGCTTTTTTCCTTAACCCAATGAACTACCATATTGTAAAACTTGTCGTTGGTGACAATATATACCGTATCACAAGACTCCAAAGCCTCAAACTTACATAAAAGTCTTTCCAAGATTGTTTTCCCGCCAACCTTAATAAGCGGTTTGGGCCGGTCAAGCGTTAGTGGATACAACCTTGTCCCGTAACCCGCGGCCAATATTAATCCTTTCATTCTAACTCCCTTTCCTTTAATGAGACTATGGTTTCAGTAGCGATTAGCGAGTGAAACCATTTAGTCGAATTAATGTCCGTGTCCGCTTGAGGTAAATTTGCAAAGCACATTTACCTCAAATCCCACGTGGCCGGACTATTTCTATTAGTTACCAATTTTCCAGTTACGCGTTTTCTCTACTCCACCATTTACCCGATTTGGTCCATTTAAAACTTAATCTATCAATTCTCCAGCAATGTCCGGAACTAATTCTCTCAGCTTTTCCTTAGCAAATTCCTGTACTTCTTTGCCTGAAATAAATGTTAACGCTTCTTTCGCGATTCTTTTCGCGACTGAATAGTTAACAGACCTTATAACCTTTTTAATTTCAGGAACCGCTATAGGCGAAGTACTAAACTCATCTAAACCCAATCCTAACAATATCATCGTCAGAGAAACATCCCCTGCCATTTCTCCGCATAATCCAACCGGGATATTATTCTTATGCCCATTATCAATAACCATTTTTATCAAATTCAAAACCGCGGGATGAGCCGGTTCATATAGATACGCTATTTTCTCATTAACCCTGTCCACTGCCAAGGAATACTGGATAAGATCATTGGTGCCAATACTAAAAAAATCCGCCTCTTTGGCTAAAGTATCGCTTGTAATAGCCGCTGATGGAACCTCAATCATAGCTCCTACTGGTATTTCTTCGTTAAACGGAATCTTTTCTTTTCTTAATTCCTTTTTTACCTGTTCAAGCACCTCATTAGCCTGCCTAAATTCAGTTATACCTGAAATCATTGGATACATGAGTTTTAAATTACCGAAAGCTGAAGCTCTTAATATTGCCCTGAGATGTGATTTAAAAATATCCGGCCGCGCCAGACAAAAACGGATTGCTCTCCACCCCAAAAAAGGGTTCATCTCCTTTGGAACATCCAATTGAGAAAGAAACTTATCTCCGCCAAGATCTAATGTCCGGACTATTACACAATTTGGTTTTATTCTCATAACAACCGATTTATAAGCATTGAACTGTTCCTCCTCACTTGGTAAATCGCGTCTATTCATATAAAAATATTCGGTTCTGTATAGCCCGATACCTTCCGCGCCATGAGAAATCACGCTTGCCACATCTTCCGGAAGTTCTATATTGCCTGCTACAATTATTTTTTTTCCGTCTAGAGTATCACTTGGCAAAAGCTTTAATTCAACAAGCTCATGTTCCAAATGTTCATATCTTTTTCTTTCTTTCTGATATTGTTCAAGAAATCTTTTATTGGGATTGATGATAACAACCCCATGTATCCCATCCAGGATTATTTCATCTCCATTTCTCACCACATCCGTTATTGATTCTAACCCCACAACAGCCGGAATTTCCAAAGATTTGGCCATAATGGCGGTATGCGAAGTTCTTCCTCCGATGTCAGTAGCAAACCCTAAAACCCTGCCTTTATGCATCATAGCCGTATCCGAGGGGGACAAATCGTAAGCGATTACAATCGATTTTTCATCAAGATCTTCCAGTTTTTTTTCTTCACGCCCTGTTAAATTCCTTAAAATTCTTTTTCCGACATCAGTAATATCACTGATACGATCCCTCAAATACTCATCTTTTGCTTCGGAAAGTACACTCATATAACGATCTATTACTTGCGCAAAAATAAACTCAACATTTTTCTTTTTCTTTTTTAATCTAGAAACAACCTCCTGAACTAAAACACTGTCTTCCAGAACTAAAAGATGTGCGCTAAAAATCCTGCCATGTTCAATTCCCATCTCAACTGATATTTTTTTTTCAATAGCGAGAATTTCTTTTCGCGTACGTTTTAAAGCCTCTCTAAAACGTTCTATTTCTGAGGAAACTTCTTTTTCGGAAATATTGCGTTCGACCGGCTTTATTTCTTCCGTTCCGAAAATATGCACTTTGCCTATAGCTATTCCAGGTGCCGCGGGAATACCTTTAAGCTGAATTTGTTTTCTTAAATTCAAACTTTTTTTCATAAATATGCCTCATCTTGATTAGAATTACGTTACCTTGTTATTACAATCAACGTATATTTGCAAAACTATTTCATGTTATCTATATCG
>JAHIZQ010000067.1 GCA_018814505.1 Candidatus Omnitrophota bacterium | reverse complement strand
GCTATTTTTTTCTGCACACCATCGATATGTATAATTTTAACAGTTATAACATCACCCGTTTTATACACATCCTCCATTTTACCTGAGGCGCCAAGTTCAACTTCTGAAACATGTAAAAGACCCTCTAGTTCAGATTCAATTTCTACAAATATCCCAAAGTTTGTAATGTTGGTAATTTTACCTTCACAAACCGTATCAGGAGTGTATTTCTTGATAATCTCGTCCCATGGATCTTGGCTAAGCTGTTTTACCCCAAGAGCTATTCGCCTGTTTTGTTCATCCACATTCAGGATAATCGCGTCTATTTCTTCATCCTTCTTTAATACATCTTTTGGATGTGTAATTCTTTTGGTCCAGGAAAGATCAGATACATGAACAAGACCTTCCACACCTTTTTCCAATTCTACAAACGCACCGTAATCCGTAACAGCATTAATTATTCCCTTTATGCAATCTCCCACCTTGTAGCGTTCCTCTACCTGTTTCCAGGGATCATCTCCAAGTTGTTTGATGCCAAGTGAAAGCTTCTGATTATCTTTATCTATTTTCAAAATTAACGCTTCTACAATATCACCAATTTTGAACTTTTCACTCGGATGGCTAAACTTTTTCGACCACGAAAACTCCGATATGTGAATAAGCCCTTCTATCCCCTTTTCCAGCTCAACAAAAACGCCATAAGGCATTATGTTAACAACTTTGCCTTTAACAGCAGAACCCTCGGGATATTTCGCGGCAATATTTTCCCATGGATTTGGACCCACCTGTTTCAATCCAAGAGACACCCGTACATTGGCTTTATCAAAATCTAATATTTGTACATTAATCCCATCGCCAACCTTAACCATTTCATTAGGATGATTAATTCTGCCCCAACTCATATCCGTAATATGGAGAAGCCCCGTAATCCCGCCGCCGATATCGACAAATGCTCCAAAATCAGTAATATTTTTGACTACTCCCTTAACTACATCTCCCTTATTCAAACACTCTAAAATACTCTGCTTTTCTTCGCGCCGTTTTTCTTCCACAATTTCTTTGCGTGAAAGCACAATATTTTTTCGCGGAATATTTATTTTCACTACTTTGAAATCAAGTTTCTTCCCTAACAAACTGTCTGCTCCGCCAAATTCCTGCATCATAGAAAGACTGGCCGGTAAAAAAGCTTCCATTCCAACATCGACCATAAATCCGCCTCTGACTTTTTTAAAGATCTTACCATTAAGCATATCGCCTTCTTTATAATTTTCGACTATGTTCTGCCATCCTCGAAAGCGTTTAGCTTTTTCATGCGAGAGAACAATCATCCCCATATCGTTCTCTTTAGATTCTAACATTACGTCTATTTCACTGCCTACTTTCAAATCTTCCGGACATGAAAACTCTCCTTTATGTACAATACCTTCAGATTTATAACCCACATCAACAAGAATCTCCTTATCGTTAATTTGGACTATTGTTCCCTTTAAAAGTTGACCCTCCTTAATATCCGCAATACTGTCCTCATACATTTGCGTCAGTTCTTCAATAAACTTATCAGCTTTCTTTTCTGTTTCCATTAACAACTCAACTCCTTTGTGAGAATTTTTGAGCACTTATTATATCGTTTTTTATGAAAACTTGCAATATTTTTCCTTAAACTATCTTTTGAACCGTCAATTTTCAGCTTTTATCTTTCAATTCGGCGATCTTTTCCATAGCAATATTGGCAACGTTATTGTAATCCAGCTTTTTGGATTTATCTTTGCTTAAAAACGTCTCGGGGTTCAATGGTTTTCCCACTTTAACACGAATAATCGTCCCTGGCTTTATCCCCCCGGTCTTCGGTAACGCCTCTTGTGATCCCTGGATATATACCGGAATAACCGGAACACCCGCTTTTGCTATCAAAAAACCTACGCCCCTTTTAGCATCTTGCAATGATCCGTCCGAAGAACGAGTACCTTCGGGAAAAATGCACACACTTTTCCCATTCTCCAAATGTTTAATTGCCGTTTTAAGGCTCCTAACACTATTGGCGCCGCGCTTTACTTCTATACATCCCACGCTTCTGCTCCATATACCTATAATTGGCGCGGTAAAAAGCTCTTCTTTTGCCAGAAAAGCAATATCATCCTTTTTACACACCATTCCTATAAGCGGCGGGTCAACTAAACTACTGTGATTCGGAACAACTAAATAAGGCGCAGACGGGATGTTTTCCTTACCTTCAACCTGAAGTTTAAAAAGAATACGCATTAAAATTTCGAATATCGTCCTGGAAATTTTATACATCAACATAATTACAGCTCCGCTATCTGGTTTTCACCATTTTGACTATCTTCATCGTTACTTCTTCTATGGAAAGATTTGTTGTATCAAGAAAAATAGCGTTATCAGCCTTTTTGAGAGGCCCAACTTTTCGAGTCTTATCCGCATGATCCCGATGTTTTAAATCATCTTCCACATCTTTACGCGTTATAGGTTGCCCGTTTGCCTTAAGTTCAGCCAAACGGCGCTCAACTCTTTCCTCAAAAGAAGCATCTAAATAAAATTTGTACTTTGCATCCGGCAGAACTATGGTTCCTATATCACGGCCTTCCATAACAGCGCCGCCAATACCTTTTATCATTCTACGCTGAAATTTTACCATATTGTCTCTAACCAACGCTATTTTCGCTACATATTTAACATTACCCGTAACTTGCATTTTTCTTATTTCTTCACTAACATCTTCTCCCTCAAGAATAACACGTATAGAGTTTTTTTCATTTTTTGCCGGCAATAATTGCACATTCAATTCTTTTGAAATTTCTATAATCTTTTCTTCATCAGAAAAATCAATATTTTCCCGCATAATTTTAAGAGTAAGCGCCCGATACATTGCTCCGGTATCTATATACACAAACCCCAGCCTTTCAGCAACAAATCTACTCACCGTGCTTTTCCCGCTTCCAGCCGGACCATCTATAGCCACCGCATTAACTGTTCTAAATAAGTTCATCTCTCATTCCTTTGATTTTTTTTAACTTTTTTTCAAGTTCTTCGGCTCTGCCTTCTATAATGTCTTTTTCCAAGTCGAAAAGAATTTCTTTGAAACGTTTAATAGCAATAATCACATTGTGGTTATTGCTCATAAAAATATCTTTCCACAACTCTGGATCTGACGATGCTATCCGCGTAGTATCTTTAAACCCCGTTGCAACCATATCTTTAGAAAACTCTTCCCCTAACGCCGCTACCAACGCATATGCCACGATATGCGGCAAATGACTTGAAAAAGCTAAGTTTTCATCATGTGCTTTTGGTTCTAAAGTGATTATTTTTGCGCCTATTTTCTCCCATAAATTTTTTACTTTTCCATACGCCTCTTCAGAAGTTTCATTCGTTGGAGTTACAATACAAACTGAATTTTCAAAAAGATGGCTATTAGCATATTCGACACCTTTTTTTTAAGACCCTGCCAAAGGATGCGCACCAACAAAAGAAAAACTATCCTTAAATTGCGCCGCGTATTTCACAATTTCTTCTTTTGTGCTTCCCACATCTGTTACAATAATTTTTGAATCATTCAAAACATCTGCTAAATTCTTTAATATCTTCTTAATCGCATGAACGGGCGTCGCAATAACAATAATATCCACTCCTTTTAAAGCTTCCTCATAATCGTTCACATAACCAGTTGTCAAAGATCCCGATTTTACTGCCGCAGTTAAAGAAACCTGCCGACGGCATACACCTATAACCTGATCAGCAATATTTTTCTCGAGTACAGCTTTCCCCAATGAACCGCCTATTAATCCTGTTCCTATAATTGCAATTCTTTTTATTTTCATATTGTATCCCCATTCAGAGGGTCAACCTGTCAAGGTCAGACCTTTTTATTACATAGTTCTTCCAACTGCTCTTGCAACTTTTGAAACATCTTTCATTAGCTTAGTAAATGTCTCCGGCAAAAGAGATTGGTCACCATCAGAAAACGCGTCTTCAGGGTTTGGATGCACCTCTATCATTAATCCATCTGCACCAGCCGCAACCGCCGCGCGCGATATCGTGTTCACCATTCCCCATCTTCCTGTTCCATGTGAAGGATCAACTATAATGGGTAAGTGTGTTAAACTTTTTATTGCCGGCACGGCGTTAATGTCCAGAGTAAAACGTGTGAAATTTTCAAAGGTTCTTATTCCCCTTTCACATAAAATTACGTTAGAATTACCGCCGGCTAAGATATATTCCGCGCTCATAAGAAATTCTTTGATAGTATTCGCAATACCCCGTTTTAACAAAACAGGTTTTTGCGTTTTGCCAACTTCTTTTAAAAGATCAAAATTCTGCATATTTCTGGCCCCGATTTGTATAACATCTGAATACTTCATTACAAGTTCAAGCGTTCGGATATCCATAAGTTCAGTAACAATCAAAAGCCCTGTCTTATCTCTTGCTTCAGCAAGGTATTTCAATCCTTCCTCTCCTAATCCCTGAAAACTATAAGGGCTGGTTCTTGGTTTAAAAGCCCCACCACGAAGCATAAGCGCACCCGCCTTTTTCACCTTAACAGCTACATCCAAAAGCATTTCACGGGTTTCAACGGAACACGGCCCGGCCATAACAACTACCTGTTTGCCGCCTATTACAACTCCCTTGCCCAAGTTAACCTTAGTCGGTTCTTTTTTGTAATCTAGTGAAGCTAATTTATAAGGTTTCAAAATTGTCATAACTTTTTCAACACCAGGAAATCCTTCTAAAGGTAAAGTCCTTAAAAGATCTTCTTCACCGATTACACCTATAATAGACCTCTCTACCCCTTCAGAAATCCAGGGTTTCAAACCCAGTTTTTCGATC
>JAHIZQ010000007.1 GCA_018814505.1 Candidatus Omnitrophota bacterium | reverse complement strand
GGAACCCAGAAGATTCATAACCTCCATTCTTACTTTGTCTAAATCGAGCTCGAGATTCATTAAAACCTGCGAGGCTACCCCCTCGCCTTCCCTGATAAGCCCAAGGAGAAGATGTTCGGTGCCTATATAATTATGCCCCAGGCTCCTTGCTTCATCCATGGCAAGCTCTATAACTCTCTTTGCGCGCGGCGTAAAAGGTATATCTCTATCCGTAATTTTTGACGAACCCGGCTGAACAAGTTTTTCAACTTCACTGCGAATTTTATCAGAATCCATACCAAGACTAGTCAATACCGCGGCGGCTACACCTTCGCCTTCTTTAATCAAGCCCAATAAGACATGTTCCGTCCCGATATAATCATGGTTAAGATTTTTTGCTTCTTCTTTAGCTAAAAGAATAACTTTTCTCGCCCTTTCTGTAAATCTGTTAAATGCTGGCATTCTTTACTCCTCCTACTTCTTTGGTTAACCGATTAGCTGATTTATTGATGTAGGGACAGGTCCCTGTGCCTGTCCGAAACATATCAAAACTTCATATCTTTGATCCAGTGTTTTTCACGTTAGATCTTATAATAATCCTTGCCTTATTTTGCTATTGAAAGGCCTATTCTCTGGTTATTTCTTTACAAGTTTTTCGCGTATTAAGTCTGCCCTCTTCACGTCTCTTTCGTATGGAGAAATTTCCCGGCCGTTTATTTTCTGTAAATGCGCCGGTTGCATACACAACAAAACTTCATTTACTTTCTCGATACTAATATCTTTAATCAAGCCAAGATCAATTCCTAACCTTATAGACGATAACAATTTAATTGTTTCACTTGAAGTTATTATCCGCGCGCTTTTTAGAGTGCCATACGACCGAAATATCCTGTCGCTTATTTCTTCTTTCTTTTTCAAAAAAAGCTCTTTTCTGCTTGCTTCCTCACGAATTATAATTTTATTTAGTATCCTTTCCAAATTATCCAAAACATCCATTTCAGAATGCCCCAACGCCACCTGATTGGAAATTTGAAAAAAATCACCCGCCGCTTCAGTATCTTCGCCGTAAAACCCTCTCATTGTCAGGCCTAGTTTTGAAATTGCGTTAAATACATTTTCGATCTGCCCGGTCATAGATAGAATCGGCAAATGTAACATAACTGAAGCCCTTAAACCCGTGCCTGTATTTGTAGGACATGACGTTAAATATCCGAATTTATCCGAATAATCAAAAGACACATAGTTAGCCAACTCTGTATCAATTTCATCCAAAATACGCCAGGTATCCATAATGCTAAATCCTGATTGGATAACCTGTATCCTTAAATGGTCTTCTTCATTCAGCATAAGGCTTACTATTTCATTTTCCTCAACTACCAACCCCTTATGCTCCACGTCTACCATATGCTCTCGGCTCATTAACTGTCTTTCGACTAAAAAATTTCTATCCAGCTTTGAGAGATCGTTGATAGGCAAATAGAGCGATTTTTTCAACATTTTCGTCTTCTTTACAGCGCTCACCAATGTCTGAAGTGTTCTTTTTCTTTCAGTATTATCAGCACGGTTAAAATACAAATGACCCGCAACATTGCGCGCTACTCGCGCACGTGTAGATATCGCAACGTTAGACTTCGGACCAGAAGCTTTAAGCCATTCGCTTTTTTTGCATAAAAAATCATTTAATTTCATAAATTTCCTCTTTTATTTTTGAAAAGGTTATCCAAGTTGCTCTACTTTTCTTCAAGATCTTTAATTTTATCCCTTAAGAAAACTGCTTTTTCAAATTCTTCTTTTATAACCAGTTCGCTCAGTTCATCTTTTAAATCTTTAATAGATTTTTCATTTACCACAGTTTTAGCAGTTTTCGCGGTTCTATAAGGAACTTTTCCGGTATGCCTGTCTGCGCCATGAATTTTTTTCAAAAGTTCACTCAGTTTATCTGAAAACGTTTCGTAACAGGTACCGCATCCAAGCCGTCCGGTATTCTGAAAATCATAGTAAGTCATCCCGCAAACCGGACACTTCGTAGTCAGGTTTTTCTTTAGTTGTCCATCCGATACGGACGGGTTAAAATCCACCAGCCCGGACAAAAGTTCAGCTAATCCGAAATGCGACTGCATCTCATCACTTTTGGCTTTAGCACATTCTTCACAAAGATGAAGTTTTGTCACTTTCTCATTAACTACTTCAGTCAAATGTACCGTTGCTTCCCGTCGCCCACATATGTTACACCTCATACATCTCCCTATATGGTTTGTTTATTGATAAAATACTTCTTAAAACTTCTCTAATATTCAACACCTTCGTTCAGGGTTAACTCTATAAACTGTTCCCGTAAGGCCTGAGTAATGCTTCCGGGATTCCCGTCACCAATAACCTTATCCCCTATTTTCACCACTGGAATTATCTCTGCCGCTGTACCAGTCAGAAAACATTCTTCCGCGGTAAAAAGTTCATCAATTAACATTCTTTTATATTCCGCTAATATGCCTTTCTTTCCCGCAAGCTCAATAACTGCTTTCTGAGTTATTCCTTCAAGAGCGCCGACTTCACTAGGCGGAGTTATAAGTTTTCCACCACGAACAATAAAAATATTATCACCCGTACACTCCGCGACATACCCGTCGATTGAAAGCATTAAAGCTTCTTGGGTTCCAGCTTCTATGGCATCGATTTTACCTAAAATGTTATTGATATAATTTAACGATTTTATTTTCGGGTTAATCGAATCAGGATGATTTCTTTTTGTTTTGGCTATTGCGATAGCCAATCCGTTTCTATAATAATCAGCCGGATACAACGCTATTTTTCCGGCGATAATAAACACTGTAGCAATTTTACATTTACGCGGATCCAAACCCAAATCCCCGATGCCCCTTGTAACAACAACTCTTATATAAGCGTCATTTAAATCGTTTATTTTAACTGTTTCCAAAATTTTAGCCCCGAAGTCCTTTTTAGACATCGGTATTTGCAGTTTAATGCCCTCCGCGCTGGCATATAACCTGTCCAAATGCTCTTTAAGCCGAAAGACTCTTCTATTATATGACCTTATCCCCTCAAAAACGCCATCACCATAAAGCACCCCATGGTCAAACACAGATATTACCGCGTCTTCTGAATTAACAAAGTTTCCGTTTAAAAATATCTTTGATCCCATTATTACCCTTCTTTCTGTCATCTATGAGTATACTGACAAATCTATCATAATAAAATTAATACTGTAAGTTTTCAATATGTCACTAAAATTCCATCATTCGTACCATCGAATATTTATCCGACATAATTCTCTTTAATGATTTTTTCCTTTTCTATTTTACCATCCATCATTAAATATTCACTATGAAAAAAATCATCATTTAGCAAATGATGAGAAACTATTACAACACTCATTTTACGTTTTTCACTAACGTTTTTTATCAGACT
>JAHIZQ010000066.1 GCA_018814505.1 Candidatus Omnitrophota bacterium | reverse complement strand
GGGGAAAAATCTATAGCACCCACCCGTAAAGGAAGCGCACGAAACGGAACCAAAATCGGATCCGTAATCTTATAGATTATCTTTACAATTTCGTTATAGGGATCCGCGCCAACCCATGAAATAATAATCCGGATAACTAAAACAAAGTATAAAATGTTAAAAACAAGAGATACAAATAGGCCAAAACTTCTCAATAATTCTCCAAGTATAAACATCCTACCTCCCGGATAATTCTTCCGAACGCTGTTTTGCTTTCAAAATAGCAGTTTTTATAATATCTTTCATTTTATTTGCAGTAAAAACAGACAGTGCCGCTGACGTTGTTCCGCCTTTAGACGCAACCATTTTGATCAAATCTCCCGGCGAAGAATCAGTGTTTTTCATAAAAACAGCTGACCCGTATAATGTCTGCGTAACCAATTTCTTTACTATATCCTTCTCCAGACCCAATGCGCATCCGGCTTCATTCATAGCTTCTGCTAAATAGAACAAATATGCCGGTCCGCTTCCGGAAAGAGCGGTAATACTATCCATCATATGTTCCTCAACTTCTAAAACTTCACCAATTCCTAAAAAAATATTTTTTATTTCATCCGCGTTTTTCACTTCTTCATTAAAAGCAATACAAGTCATTCCCGCTAACTCAAATGAAGCCATATTTGGCATAACTCTAACCACCGGAATTTGCCGTCCAATTTTATCTATTATGGTTTTAATCGTAATACCCGCCGCAATAGACACTATTGTTTGGCCATTTATGTTTTTAGATATTATTTCCAATACCTCACCAAAATCTTGAGGTTTTACCGCAACAATTATAATATCCGCTTCTTTGATTAACGGTAAAAGTTCCTTAATTTGACCATTGGTTTCCCTAAATAAACATTCAGACTTTTTTTTGTCTTTATCATTTAAGAATACACATTCCGGGTTAATAATCTTTCGTGCAATAACACCTCTCACAATTGCACCACCCATATTGCCGCACCCAACAACACCAAGTTTACTCAGCTTCATTGTCACATTTCCCTATTTAGGTTTTAATAGATGGTTAAAAGTATCACAATTTGTTCCTGATGTCAATATTCCAACAGGATTTGATAACAATAATTATTCTTTTTTGTCGGGGATTGAGTATATACTTATGTACGTTATCACCAAGTTGTTGCTAATAAACAAACCGAAACAAGGACACTCAAAAGAGGATAAATTGAAGTGTTTAACTATTAAAAATAGTGGTCCATAAAACGCAACATGTTATTAATACTGGCCTTAATAAAACCAGTATTACCATGTCTCCAGATGTTTTCTTTTTCAATATGGTTCAAAACACCAAGGCTTCCCGCGTAACATGCCCTTTCCGGAGGCAATTCTTCAAAGGTCCTAACATGACAAATTCCGGGAAAAACAGGTAATTTAAAAAATTTCTCCGCGAAATCCAACAAATCATCCATAAAACTTCCTTCTCCCAGGATAATTACTTTATTGTTTTTCTTCCATTCTTTTAATTTCGTAATCGCAATAAAGAAACTCTCTACTTTACACTTTTCAAATTCATTAGTTTGAGAATAAAAATCATTTGCGCCCATGGATACAACAATGCTTTCACTTAATATCCCCCGAGAAAAAACCATAACTTCGGTTACACTCTTGCATATATTCAGGAAAACAACTGTCTTGAAGTTATCTTCATCGCTAAGAATCCTATACCCTACAGCGAGCCCTGAAAAAACAAAACCAGCGGGAACAAACCCGGCTTGAGCAATACACTTAGCCATATTTCGCAAAACCGATGAATTTATGGTCACAATGTTTATGTCAACACCTAGTTTTACGCCTTCCAAATTTAAAGGATTTCTTATGCCTTTTTCATCATCGATATAAAAATCCTTAACAATTTTGTGCAAAGGTTCTTTATCCAAACCGATTTTTATCGTCGACCCCACTTCTATACAACGTTTGATGTCTGTCTCCGTAACCTCTCTTCCATATTTTGAAAGCAAAACAACACCTGAAGAAGGCATAACATTTACAGATTCAGAACTTATTGTTGCATATACATTTTGAATATTCTTACCGGTTTTACGCATTAGTTTATCTAAAACCGTTGCAATTGAATTAGCGGCTTCCGCGGCATCAGCAACCATGCCTTTTTTAAAACCTTTACACCTTACCCTGCAAAAACCTTCCAATACGCATGATCCAGGATCTCGCCATCTTGACGCGACTGCACTAATCTCATCCGATTTTGTATCAATTGCCGCGAAATATTTATTCATCATTCACCTATCCATAAACACAATAACCTAAATTACAGAAACCATTATGTACTTTTTACCTGGAGTCAGAAACGCGCTATTTAAAAGAAATAACCGCGTCTTCAAACCTAAGATCTATGTACCTCAAATCCCGCACATTCATATTCGGATCATTTAATATTTCTTTTAACGCATCAATTTTACGCACGAAATCATTTTTCCCAATCTTCACTTCCACGGCCGCAATATTCAATACAACATTATTACGATCAGAAACATCAACAAAATCTACACTAGTTGTTTCCATTTCTATTTCTCTCTTTAAACCTCTAAGCAAAAGTAAAGCCCGGTTTAAAACTTTACTGTCTATTTTTTTGCCCACTTCCGGCATATTAAGAAAAAACTTCAACCCTTTTATGGTTATCAGATTCTCCGTACTTTCTCCTACCGCGAGAACAACTCCCTCTTCGTCAATTACTATATCGCCAAAATCAATCTTCGCGATTGGTATTCTACTGACAACATTAAGTTCCATTATATTGGGGAAAATTTTTCTAACTTCAACTTCTTTAAACTGCGGAAAATTGTTTTTTAAAAATATTTCAGCCTGATTTAAATTAATCGTAAAAATGTTTCGGCCCAAATATAATTCGTTAAGTTTATTTGCATCAAACTCAAATACATTATTCAGATCTTTATTCACAGAAATTTCTTTTATATTAAAAATCTCACTGTTACAAAAATAATAGCGTATAACGAAACTAGCACCAATCAATAGCCCTAGAATTACGGCTGTTATTAACACAACTTTGCCTAAAAACATTTTTTCATTTATGAAGTTTTCAGAATAAACTTTCTTTTTCGTTCGCCTTGAACCGCCCCGTCTTGCCACTAGCCCTCCTTATGATTTACGTTTAAAATACCATTAATACAATAACAACGACTCTTTATCCACTGCCCCAATAAGCATATTAGCACATAAATTAAAAAAATCCAAACCCGCGGCTTTCGCGGCAAGCGGCAATAAACTTCTTTGGGTCAGCCCTGGAATCGTATTAACCTCCAAAACAAATATTGATCCATCTTCGGCCAGGATTAAATCTACTCTTGAAAAATGACAACACCCCAGAATTTTATGAGCTTTAATCGCTGTCTCTTTCACCCTTTTACAGCATTCATCGTTTAAATCAGCGGGAACAATATATCGGGTTTCATCTGATTTATATTTTGCGTAAAAATCATATATACCGCTTGACGTAATCACTTCAATCACAGGTAAAGCTTCCTCATTTAAAATACCAACCGTCAATTCTTTTCCAAAAATAAATTTTTCCAGTATAGCCTCTTTCCCGAATTGAAACGTATTTTTAATTGAATCACAAAAACCATCTTTTGATAAAACCACAGAAAGCCCGACACTTGACCCTTCATATCGCGGTTTAATAATACAGGGATACTCGATATCCAACATTAACACATTATCTTGTTCTCTAACAATAATGTGTTCCGGAACAGCTAAATCAACTTCTTTAAATTTCTTTTTGGAAACTATTTTATCCAAAGCCAGCGCCGAAGCTTCAGGCCCTGACCCCGTATATGGAATTTTCCTATTCTCGAATAACTGCTGTATTGTCCCGTCTTCGCCAAGCCTTCCATGTAAAGCAATAAACGCAACGTCAATATCAATCCGGGCTATCAACTCTTCCAAAGTATTTTCGTCAACATTAAAAAATTCACAATTCAACCCAGCCTCTCTCAAAACTTCAAAAACAGCGATTCCGCTTTTAAGGCTAATTTCGCGTTCATTTGAATTACCCCCGGCAAAAACACCTATTCTATGGTTTTTAATTCTATCGAATAGTTCCATCGTGAATCTCCGCCTTTACAAGTTTTTATCTGGCTATTTAAAAAAGTTTACCCAATTTTATTAACAAAACATCACGCGGCATCTTTACAATACTTCAATTTCAGATTCAAGACTAACTGAAAAATGTTTCTTCACATCCTGTTTCACCTTCTCAATAAGATCAATAACGTCCTGCGAAGTTGCCTGCCCGGTATTTATAATAAAATTCGCATGTTTTTCAGAGATTTTCGCGTACCCGCGCTGAACTCCCTTTTTCCCGGCCTTATCTATAAGTTGTCCACTCGTATACACGCTTTCTAAGGGATTTTTAAAAACACATCCTAACGTTTTTGCGCCAAGAGGTTGCAGACGCAATTTTGTTAAAAAATATTCTTTCATTTTCTTCTTAATCTCAGGAATAGACGCATTTTTTAATTCGAATTCCGCCTGTACGATAATATCCTGTTTTTTTAAAGAAGAATGCCGGTATCCAAAATCTATTTCATTTTTTTTCACCCACATAAACTTACCATGGCTGTTAAGTATTAAAATTTTTGACAAGTTCTCTGAAATGGCACTAACATAAGAAGCGTTCATTTTAAGCGCACCACCAATTGTAGCAGGGATTCCTACCAACCCTTCTAATCCGGATAAGCCGTTCACACAAGCAAAAGACACAAGTTTTCGCAAGTGCGCCCCGGCTCCGACCCTAACCACGCATCTTTTCATTCTTATCTGTTCAAAAAAATCTCCTGACAATTTTATTACAACCGCGTCAATTCCCCTATCCGGAATCAATATATTACTGCCATTACCAATAACAAATACCGGAATATCAACGGAATTTAAAAATAATCTCATTTCCCGCAAAGCTTTTGCATTTGAAGGCGCACACCAAGCAGTGGCTTTACCTCCGATACCAATTGTATTGCATGCAGAAAGCGGGAAATCAAATAACACCCGTCCCCCACCAGGTTCACATATTTTTCTTAGTTTTTCCTTGATTTCGATATTCATCATTTAATCTATCCTGCTATTTCGTATTTCTCTGACAATCTCCAAAGATATATCTTTTATATCCCCAGCGCCTAAAACTAAAATAATATCATCCTTCTTAACAATTCCGGAAATCAATTCAGGGATATCTTCTTTTTCAAGAAACAGCGCCTGTTCAAACCTCGTTTTATCCAAAGTTTCATATATCGAGCGCGCATTGATATCCTTTTTTTTCTCTTCGTCCGCAGAATAAATATCCGTCAAAATCAGGATATCAGCTGAATAAAAACAGTTGGTCAATTCTTTCATTAAATCTTTTGTCCGGCTGTACCGATGCGGCTGAAAAACTGACACAACCCTGCCCAATGAATAATTCTTGGCCGCGGTAATTACAGCATTTATCTCTGTTGGATGATGCGCGTAATCTTCAATTATTTTTATACCGTCAAATTCCCCTACCGTGTCAAATCTTCTCTTTACTCCTTTAAAAGAAGCTATTCCTTCAGCAATTTGAACGAAATCAAGCTTTATTTCCAAACCCACCGCGACCACTGCCAATATGTTCATTAAATTATATCTGCCAATAAGCGAAGATTTAACCCTGCCAAGAACGCTTCCGTACGCTTCCAGATCAAATTCTATATTCTTAGCGTAAGTATAATTATGAGCACAAATATCAAATTTTTTATCAATCCCAAAAGAAATACTTTTACACAAACTTTTTTTTATAATTCCGTCTAAAATTTTGTCTTCACCGTTATAAACACAAAAACCACACTCATCTATTCGGTTTACAAATTCCTTATAAGCTTCTACCAAATTATCCATTGACCCATAATTCTCAATATGTTCTCGTTCAATATTTGTAACTATCCCTGAACAAACTTTTATGTTTCGAAAATAACCGTCACTTTCGTCAATTTCGGCGACCACCATTCCTGAATGGCCTAACTTAAAGTTTCCATTGAACGAATCCACTTCGCCGCCGATTAAAACCGTGGGGTCTTTTTCGCAATATGCCAAAACATGTGAAATCAAACCCGTTGTTGTCGTTTTCCCATGAGTTCCTGTAATACCAACTGAAAAACTCGCTTTATCAATAATACTCCTAAGCATTTGTCCTCTTGAAACAACATTAATTCCCAATCTCACGGCCTGAATTATTTCAGGGTTATCATTTCGAATGCACGTTGACTTAACAACAATATCCGTATCTTTAGCAATATTGCTCGCGTCATGCCCTTCATGTATCAACGCGCCGCTTTTTGCTAACTGCTGGGTAAGATTACTGAGCCGCAAATCTGAACCGCTTACCTTATCGCCATTTGAAACACAAATGCCAGCTATGGCACTCATCCCGATACCGCCAATTCCAATAAAATGTATTTTTTGTGTATGTTCAGCCATATTCGCCTATCTATTTTTAACTGCTAAACTAAAAACTTCTTCGGCCAAGTTTTTTCCGGCAGACGGGCAAGCAAGCCTGCCGGCGGATTGTGATAATTCATAAAGTTTTTTTTCATCAAATAAAATCGCGTAAATTTCTTCTGCTAAATTTTCCGCGGAAAATGTCCCTTCTTCTTTGTAAACCGCGGCTTTTTTATCTGCAAAATAACGAGCGTTTGACCTTTGATTGTTTTTGGGATTCGGATAAGGAACCAATATCATTGCCCTCGAATAATAAGCAAGCTCAAAAACAGCGGCCGCACCGGATCTTGTAACCGCCAAATCGCTCGCGGCATACGCGTCAGAGATTGTTTCCAAAAATGAAAAAACTTTTCCGGACACAGCGTTTTCCTCATAAAACTGTTTAATTCGCGCATAATCCTTTGGCCCTGTATGATGTATAAACTGCAGTTTTTGAGGCATTTTTTTATTCATTATCACTGCCGTCCTGGAAACCGTCTCATTCAGAAACGAACACCCCTGACTGCCTCCCATTATAAGCACTGTTTTCCTGTCCAGGAATAGTCCAAGTTTTTTTGCTGATACATCCCTGTCATTCAAAAGCGCGTCTATTCTCAAAGGATTCCCTGAATGAACTATTTTCGTTTTAACATTCGCGAAATATTTGTCTGTTCCATCAAAACTAAGTGCCACACTATCCGCGATACGGCACAAAATTTTATTAGCCCGACCGGGCACATAGTTCTGCTCATGCAAAAGAATGGGAACCCTGAATACCTTTGCCGCCACGCAAATCGTCCCTGAAGAATACCCTCCGAATCCGACAACCACATCCGGTTTTACTTTGAGAATTATGTAAAAAGACCAAACCATATCTTTAAAAAATTTTAATATAAAACCTACAATCTTAACTACATTAAAAGTTAAAGGCATTGGATTTATAGACAGAAAAAAACAAGGATATTTACTACCTTTAAAAATGTTTTTATCCAAACGTCTTTTACTTGAAACAAAAAATATATCAGAATTTTCTCTTTTTTTTAGTTCATCAGCCAAAGCTATTGACGGAAAAATATGACCGCCACTGCCTCCGGCGGCAAGAATAACTTTCATACTATTCCACCTCCCTTGCCATATTTAAAATAAGACCTATTGCCGCAAGATGACTCACCAAAGAACTTCCGCCGTAACTGATAAAAGGTAACGGCAAACCTTTTGTCGGAAGAACGCCTGTTGACACTCCCACATTAACCATTACTTCAAACGCGATTATAATACTTATTCCCAGAACAACACGCGAGGCAAAAACATTCCTGAGCCTAAACGCAATCCTTATCGAAACCCAAACTAAACCCGTAAAAAGCGCGAGAACGAATGCCGCGCCCACAAAACCCGTTTCTTCGCCTATAATCGAAAATATAAAATCTGTATGCGAAGCCGGCAAATAAAAAAGTTTTTGTTTAGACATTCCCAGTCCTGTTCCCCAAAATCCTCCTGACCCCAAAGCGATAAAAGACTGCACTAACTGAAACCCCGCGCCCTTGGGGTCTTTCCATGGGTTAAACACTATTATTATGCGTTTTATCCGGTACGGTGCGATAATAATTGCCGTACATAACGCAGGAAGAGACCATACCGCTATAGTCCTCAAATGCTTCAACCTGATACCCGAAACAAACAAAAGAACAACACCAACAAAAAGTATCGAAATGCACGTACCCATATCAGGTTCCAAAAACACTAATCCGGCTGTAATCCCGGTAATGAAAAGCGGTGGCAACACTCCATTCCTAAAGTTCTCAATTAAATATCTCTTACGGGAAGTAAAATCCGCCAGATAAATAATTAGCGCAAACTTAGCTAACTCTGAAGGCTGAATGTTTATTCCAAAAAAAGAAATCCACCTCCGCGCGCCGCCGGCTACTTTTCCCACACCGGGGATAATAACCATCAGCAAAAGAAAAAGCGCACACAACATTATGTTCCTAGAATTGTCAGCAATTTTTTTAGCGGGGGGCATCATGCAAAAAACTGCCGCGAATAAACCAACAGCTACATACGCCAAATGCCTTAATACAAAATATAAACTGTTCCCATATGTGCGATACGCGTAAACCGCACTCGAAGAATAGATCATAACTACACCAATCATTAACAAAATCGAAACTAGTAATATGATCATCTTAGAGTCATTCTTCATATTTTTTCAAGAAACTTGGTTTGTATCAAGTTTTTGATCCACTGCTATTCTCTTTTTGACTTCTTCTTGAAACACTTTCCCGCGTTCTTTATAACTTGAAAACATATCAAAACTTGAACACATAGGAGACAATAAAACCGCTTCTCCGCGTTTTGCTAACGATATGCTTTTGAGTACCGCTTCTTTCATGTTTGACACATCAAAAACAGGCACCACGTTATGAAAAACCGCCTTTATTTTTTTTCGAGCTTCTCCCATAAGCACCATAGCTTTTACTTTCTCTTTTATTAAGGGCATAACAAAATCGTAATTTCCTCCTTTATCCCTACCGCCCGCAATAAGTATTACTTTCTTGTCCATGGATTGTAACGCCGAATAAACTGCCCCAACATTTGTCGCTTTTGAATCATCAATAAAATCAATTCCATTAAAACTGAATACTCGTTCAAACCGATGACTTAACCCTTTAAACTCCAACACCGCGCTTCGGATAACATTTTTATCTATTCCCATTACCATTGCCGCGCAAACGGCACTCTCAACGTTATCCCTGTTATGCCTTCCTTTTAGAGGAATCTCTCGCTCCCGAAAAATAAGGTTTTTTTCATCACCTTTACCAACAAAAATATCTCCTTCTTTTTCCGCGAAATAAACAATATGGCTTTTGATGTTAGGTATAATTGGATCATTTAAAAACGTAGAATTTATAATAGCATAATCTTTGTTGTCTTGATTTCTAAAAATTTTAAATTTTTCTTTTTGGTAATTCGCGTAATTTCCATGCCGCTCATAATGATCATCCGTAATATTAAGTAACAACGCGACTTTTGGCTTAAAACCCTTTATTGTTTCCAGCTGAAAGGAACTAACCTCCACAACCGCGATACTTTCTTGTGTAAGAGAATCCACCTCACCGCTCAAAGGATTTCCAATATTTCCGCAGACAACTGTATGTTTACCCGCAAAAGAAAATATTTTACCGATAAGCTCTGTTGTAGTAGTTTTCCCGTTTGTACCCGTTACCGCCACAATAGGCGCAGGACAAAACAAAAATCCTAATTCCAATTCGCCTAACACTAAAGCCTGTTCTGAAAATATGTTCGCAGATTTTAAACTTTCTATATCTATTCCCGGGCTAACAACTACTATTTCCGCGTCCGAACAAAACCCTGCAGTATGCCCACCAATTTCATGCTCAAGAGAAAACTTCTCCAAGCTTTTCAACCGTTTAGAAATGTCTGAACTATCCGAACTCTCACTAATTTTTACAAGAGCCCCTTTATTCAGTAAAAGTTTAGTTGCCGCGTATCCGCTTTC
The DNA here is from genome assembly GCA_018814505.1 of Candidatus Omnitrophota bacterium. GTDB lineage: Bacteria > Omnitrophota > Gorgyraeia > Tantalellales > Tantalellaceae > JBDRNE01. The sequence continues at coordinate 3,736 of JAHIZQ010000066.1, read as the reverse complement.
ACCAAAACCTAAAATCAGAACTTTCTTCCCCTTAACATCAAGCATAAAATTTCCTTAGGCCGCTTCACAAAGCGCCCCTACTAGCTCCCTCCCACGAACTATAATCCCATGTACGACATACGCCCCACAACACGCTATCTCACCTTAAGCGTGGCTATACTTACCAGTGCCAGAATCGCGGCAACAATCAAAAAACGCATAGTAACCTTCGCTTCATGCCACCCTTTTATCTGAAAATGGTGGTGTATCGGCGCCATAAGAAAAACTCTTTTCCCTCGAGTCTTGTAAGAGACGACCTGAATAATAACGGATAAGGCTTCAATAACCAATATGCCTCCTGCTATTAACAATAGCATTTCTTTTTTTATTAAAACACTAATAATCGCAATTGTCCCACCAAGAGAAAGCGCGCCTGTATCACCCATGAAAATGGTCGCGGGATAACTATTAAACCATAAAAACCCTAATCCGGCGCCGGTTAACGCTGAACAAAAAACAGCTAATTCCCCTGACCCGGGTAAATAAAAGACCTGGAGATATTTACAAAGTTCCGCGTGCCCCGTAATGTAGCTAAAAACCGCGTACGTAAAAGTAATAAAGACCATACACCCTATAGCCAGCCCGTCAAGTCCATCTGTAAGGTTCAACGCATTTGAAGCACCGACAATAACTAGCAGAACAAAAATAATATAAAACAAACCTAAATTATAAACCGCGTTTTTTATAAAAGGCACATACAACTCCGAACCAATTTGTTTGTTATAAAAAACAAAAAGACCTACAATTAGAGCAATAACAACCTGTCCGGCTAATTTGGTTATTGCTCGTATACCCTTCGCGCTTTTGTTCTTGATTTTGATATAATCATCAATAAACCCTACACATCCAAGCCATATCATTCCGGAAAGCGCTAATAGCACATAATCATTATTAATCCGGCACCATAAAAGCACAGACACGGCAACAGCGACAATAATTAAAACCCCGCCCATTGTCGGAGTTCCTTCTTTATGTTTATGCAGGTCATATAATCCTTGAACATGCTCTTTTCTTACATACTGGCCTATCTTAAAAAGTTTAAGGCGCTCTACAATAAACGGGCCGACAATTACGCAAATTACAAAAGAAGTTATCGCGGCCATAATAGCGCGAAAAGTAATATACTTAAAAACGTTAAAACCAAACCATATTTCTGTTAGCGGATATAAGATTTCATATAACACTTCAGCACTTCCTCCATTCTTAAAAAACGAGACCCTTTTAATAAAATCATTGTTTCAGGACATGACATCCTATGAATCATTTGAGCCGCTTCTTCATAATTTGAAGCATAAGCGATTAAATCCTTTTTCATTCCTTTTTTTTTGGCCATGTCGGCAACGTGAACGGCTTTTTCGCCCAAAACAATTAAAAAATCAATATTTTTATCTGCAATGCTTTCGCCAATTATTTTATGAAAATTTTCACTTTCTTCCCCCAATTCTGCCATATCGCCCGCAACAACGCCTTTTCGGGGAGCTTTACAACTCTCTAAAAATCTAAGCGCGGCTTCAAACGATTCCGGGTTAGCGTTGTATGCATCATTAATGAACACTCTCTCTCCGGCTATTATTTTTTCAAGCCGCATTTTCGGTAATGAAACTTTTTGTAACCTTTTAGATATATCATCGTAGCCAATACCGAAAAATTCCGCTACAGCTATAGCCGCGGCAGAGTTATAAACATTATGAATTCCTTTTAAAGGAACAAAGTATTTCTTACTATTAACATAAAATTCATATCCGTCCAGTTTCTCAGAAATCCTATCAAGAAAAAAATCACTTCCCTTTTTTGTTCCAAAAAATTCTATCAAACATTTTTCACGCGAAACATTTGACAACAAATCATCGTCTATATTAAGAAACCCTTTTCCCTTTTTAGATAAAAACTTCAACAAGCTAATCTTTTCTTTTAAAACACCCTTCTTATCAGAAAAATACTGTAAATGGCCGTTTCCGATATTTGTAATAACCGCAACATCCGGCCTGGCAATTTTGGATAATTCAGCAATTTCACCGGGATAATTCGTTCCTATTTCAACTACCGCAATATCATGCTCTAGCGTTAAATTAAATAAAGTTAAGCTTAAACCCACAATATTATTGTACGATCTTATATTTCTCAGAACTTTATATTTTGAAGAAAGAATATCAGCTAAAATATCTTTAACAGTAGTTTTCCCGTTAGTTCCCGTTACGCAGATTACAGGAACATTTATTCTCTTCCGTATTTCCTCCGCTATCCTGCCCATAGCCCTGAAACTATTCTTTGTAATAATAATGTGGCATATTTCCTGATTCAAAAGCTTATCATTAACGCACTCTACAATAACTCCTAAAGCTTTTTTTCTGACAGCCTCACTGATATAATCATGCCCATCAAAACTCTTTCCTTTAAGAGCTATAAAAAATTGCCCCGGGCGTATTGTCCTAGAATCAACAGAAAAACCTTCCGCAATTACCTCTTTTTTGTTCTTTGAGGATAATTTCCCTCCTGTAATTTTAGCAATATCTTCAACGGTTAATTTCATTTTTTTGTCATTTATAATTTGTTCTTAATCAGTCACATATAACCTTTTGCCATAAATTTCACTTTCACAACTTCACGGTCATCAAACGGAATCACTCGACTGCCAATAATCTGATAGTTCTCGTGCCCCTTCCCGGCGATTACAACTATATCTCCCGGTTCTGCTAAGTTTATAGCCACGCCTATCGCGTCTTCCCGCTGACTTATTATACTATACCCACTGCCTTTCACCATTCCTTTTTCAATGTCTTTCAGGATTTCATCAGGTTCTTCCATCCTCGGATTATCATTTGTAAGTATTACCTTATCGCAAAATTTACTGGCGATCTGCCCCATTAAAGGCCTTTTTGATTTATCCCTGTTTCCACCACAACCAAAGACACAAATAAGCTGTCTCTTTGTTAACAATCGAAGCGTCTCTAACAAATTCTTCAAAGCATCCGGCGTATGCGCGTAATCCACAAAAACCTTAAAGGGAGCCTTTGAAGGCACATATTCAAGCCTGCCGGGCACTTCAACAAAACTTTCTAAAGCATTTTTTACAATTTTCAGGTTTATATCTTTATTTATAACAGCTCCGACAGCCGACAAAATATTGTAAACATTATGCGCGCCGATAAGACGCGATCTAATAAAAACCTGGCCATATCCTTTTACTACCAGATTAAATTCTAAACCGGACGCGGATAATTTAACGTTTTCCGCTCTGATATCGGCATCCTTTGACATTCCAAAGCCAACAAACTCAGGAAAATCAATAACTTTTTTTAAGCCTATAACCATCGGATCATCAACATTAAGAACTGCTAACCCGTGCGGCTTCAAATTTTGAAATATTTTTGATTTATCATTTAAATATGCTGTCATATTTTTATGATAATCCAAATGCTCGGGCGTGATATTGGTAAAAACCGCGGAATCCAAGTTAATCCCGTAAACTCTTTTTTGGTTAAGCGCGTGGCTTGACACTTCAATAACTGCTGAGTTTTTCCCATCTAAAAACATGTCAGACAAAAAACCATTAAGCGTTAAAACATCCGGGGTTGTAAGAACGGAACGCGCAAAAAGATTGTTTCTTTTTTGCGTAAAAACAGTACTGACAAACGCGCTAGAATTCCCATGAGCGTTTAATAACGCGTTTATTAAAAAAACCGTGGTAGTTTTACCG
>JAHIZQ010000065.1 GCA_018814505.1 Candidatus Omnitrophota bacterium | reverse complement strand
GGTTATGGAATACAAGGCCGCGGGCAAGCTTTGAATCTACGTGATAGCGGTATCGAAGTTTTAGTTAGCGAGCTGGAAGGAACTCCAAACCATGACCAGGCGAAAAAAGACGGATTTGAAGTATTTTCAGCGGCTGATGCGGCGAAGGCCGCTGATATTATACAAATTTTAACACAAGATCATGTGCAGGGCGCGGTATATAAAAATGCCATAGAAGCGAATTTGAAAGAGGGAGACGCGCTTGTTTTTTCACATGGGTTTAATATTCACTTTAAACAGATAGTTCCCCCGAAGAATGTAGACGTTTTTATGGTAGCTCCAAAGGGGCCGGGCGCTTTGGTGCGTGAGATGTATGAACAGGGTAAAGGGGTTCCTTGTCTTATAGCGGTGTATCAGGATTTTAGCGGAAAAGCCAAAGATAAAGCCCTTGCTTACGCTAAAGCTTTGGGAGGAACACGAGCCGGTGTTATCGAAACCACATTTAAAGAGGAAACAGAAACTGATCTGTTTGGCGAACAGGCAGTGCTTTGCGGCGGAGCCTCAGAACTTATAAAAGCCGGGTTTGATACTCTTGTGTCTGCTGGTTATCAACCGGAAATAGCTTATTTTGAATGTCTTCATGAGCTGAAACTTATTACGGATCTTGTTTATAAATACGGGATTTCCGGAATGCGCAAAAGAGTTTCGGATACCGCGGAGTATGGTGATATAACAAGGGGCAAAAGAGTTATTGATCAGCATACACGCGAGGAGATGAAAAAAATCCTTAGTGAAATTCAGTCCGGCAGTTTCGCGGATGAATGGATAAAGGAAAATGAAAATGGACGTCCGAATTACAATAGAATAACGCAGGAAGAAAAGGGACACCAAATAGAAAAGGTTGGAAGTGAATTGCGCGGTATGATGCCGTGGATGGAATAGCAAATTATTAGGGGTCAGGTTTTGACATTTGTCAAAACCTGACCCCCTGGCAAATTTGAATTTTGTCATTTGTCATTAATTAAAGGGACGTATTATGGAAAAAGACAGACTTATTATTTTTGATACAACTTTAAGAGACGGAGAGCAGACTCCTGGCGCGAGTCTTACGGCCAATGAAAAACTTAAAATCGCTTTACAGCTTGAAAAGCTGGGAGTTGATATTATTGAAGCCGGGTTTCCTCGTACAAGCCCTGGAGATCTTTTGGCCGTAAAAACTGTTAGTAAACATATTAAGGGCGCGGTAATTTGCGCTTTAGCAAGGGCCACAAAAAAAGACATTGATGATGCGTATGAAGCTCTTAAAAACGCGCGGCAGGGAAGAGTTCATATTTTTCTTGCAACTTCCGCCATACATCGAAAGTATAAACTGCGTAAAGCAAAAGATGAAATTTTAAAGACTTCAATAGAAGCTGTAAAATACGCGCGAAAAAAATTTTCCGATATAGAATTTTCTCCGGAAGATGCTTCTCGGACGGAACCGGACTTTTTAGCTCAGGTTGTGGAAGCTGTAATAAAAGCAGGAGCAAAAACCGTGAATATTCCGGATACTGTGGGGTATTCTGTGCCGGGAGAGTTCGGCGCGGTGATAAAAGGATTGAAAGATTCAGTGCCGAATATCAATAAGGCCGTAATAAGCGTTCATTGCCACAACGATTTGGGGCTTGGAGTAAGCAATTCTTTGTCAGCCGTTTTAAATGGAGCAAGGCAAGTGGAGTGTACCATTAACGGGCTGGGAGAGCGGGCCGGAAATGCGGCATTAGAGGAAATAGTTATGGCGCTTAAAATGCGAAAAGACATATTTAGTGGCATTATGACAAATATACAGACTAAACAGCTGTATAAAACGAGCCGGCTTGTCAGCAGGTTAACCGGGATTACTGTTCAGCCTAATAAGGCCATTATAGGAGAAAACGCGTTTAGTCACGAGTCGGGGATTCATCAGGACGGTATTTTAAAACGGCGTGATACGTATGAAATTATTCGTCCGCAGGATGTCGGTTTTAAGGGAAGCAAACTCGTTTTGGGCAAACTTTCAGGCAGACACGCTTTTTCAGAACGTTTGAAAGATTTGGGGTACCAGCTTTCAGGCAAGGAATTGGATCAGGCATTTATAAGGTTTAAAGCTTTGGCTGACAAGAAAAGTAAAATATTTGATGAGGATCTTGCGGTAATTGTTGAAGACGAACTTTCAATGGTGAGAGAAGAGTATAAACTTATTAATTTTCAGGTGACAAGCGGGAATAAAATAAATCCGGTAGCGAATGTAGAGCTAGAGAAAGATAAGGAAAGAATAAGCGCAAGCTCAACAGGTGACGGGCCAGTAGACGCGTGTTTTAAAACGATCGATAAAGCCATCGGTCTTAAAGGGAAACTTATTGATTATAAAGTTAGCGCTGTGACAAGCGGGAAAGACGCCTTAGGGGAAGCAAGCGTTAAAGTCGCGTTTGGGCATGAAAGCGTGATAGGCAGGGCTTCGAGTACGGATGTAATCGAGGCAAGTGTTCGGGCCTACGTAAATGCCGTTAACCGTTTCAGTTTGAGAAAGAAAAAACTCAGGTAGGGAAGAGGTATGCCCCTTTCGGTATGTTTAATGTATAGGAATTTCAATGTTTATGAGATTTTTCGTTGAACGCTCCACTCGTTCCTAAGAATGATGCTAGCTGTCACTCTGTGGGAAAGAGCTTTGCGACTGAGTCGAAGGATCTAATTAAACAAAAT
>JAHIZQ010000064.1 GCA_018814505.1 Candidatus Omnitrophota bacterium | reverse complement strand
TCCCCCCTGACCCCCCTTTTTCAAAGGGGGGAAAGTGCAAATAGAGATTCTTTTGAAAAAGGAAAAGGATGTGTTCCCCCTTTGAAAAAGGGGGCTAGCTTGTCCCGAGCGAAGTCGAGGGAGGGGATTTTATTCAAGATTGTTACCATACGTTTGTGTGAGAAAGGGAATTAATATGAAAATTTTAGTGACGGGTGCAGCTGGTATGCTTGCCGCGGAAGTTGTTCCAATGCTTTTAGCTAGAGGTCATGAGGTCGTCCAGACAGATATTAATCAGCGGATTCCTGATATTGAGGCTTTGGAAGTGAGAGATAAAGCTAAAGTTTTGGAAAAAATAAAAAAAGAAAAACCGGATTATGTTTTTCATCTTGCGGCTGAAACAGATGTTGATTTGTGCGAAAAAGATCCGGATCATGCGTATATAGTTAACACCTTGGGTACGGAGAATATAGTTGTAGCTTGTAAGGAGTTTAGCTCAAAACTTCTTTACATAAGTACGGGCGCTGTTTTCGACGGTAAAAAAGGTATTTATGACGAGTTTGACAATGTTAATCCCGTTAACATTTACGGTAGGAGTAAGCTTGAAGGAGAAAAAATCGTTCAAGATATGTTAACCGAATATTTTATTATAAGAGCCGGTTGGATGGTTGGCGGTTGGGATTTGGACAAAAAATTTGTTTATAAAATTGTTCAGCAGTTAAAACAGGGGAAAAAAGAACTTGTTGCCGTTGATGACAAAAAAGGCACGCCTACGTTTACAAAAGATTTTTCTGCGAATCTTATGAATGTTATTAATTCTGGGAGGTTTGGATTGTATCACATGGCGAACAAAGGAACTTGTTCCAGATACGACATGGCCTTAAAAATTGTTGAATATATGGATTTAGCTGGAGTTGTAACAGTTAAACCTGTGAGTTCCGCTTATTTTCCGCTTCCCGCGCCCAGGTCGTCTTCGGAAGCGATACGCAATTACAAACTGGACATGTTGGGGCTCAATAATATGCCTAATTGGGAGACATCTTTGGCAGGATATATTAAGTTAAACAAGGACAAATAGTTTTTATGAAAAAAGTAAGTGTAATAATCCCGGCATACAATAAAGCAGAACTGACGGTTAAAACTGTTGAAAGCGTTTTGGCCCAGACGTATAAGAATACAGAAATAATAGTTGTTGATGACGGGTCTACGGATGATACAAAACAAAAATTGAATTCGTATCACGATCGCATTAAATACGTGTATAAAAATAACGGTGGCGCTTGTAGCGCGCGTAACGTTGGCATAAAAAAAGCCAAAGGGGATTATATTGCTCTTATTGATTGCGATGATATATATCTTCCTGAAAAGATTGAAATGTCCGCAAAGTTTCTTGATAAAAATCCTGATATAGGTTTTGTTCATACCCCTGTGTATTTCATAGATGAAAATGATAATATTTGCGGCAGGTACCCGCGTTTTAAAAAAGTGCCGTCAGGGATTGTGACAAAAAAACTGCTTTTAAAGAATTTTGTATGTAATTCAACAGTTGTCGCGCGTACCGAATGTTTTGAAAAAGTAGGTATGTTTGATGAAACAATTTTTACTCCGGCTGATTGGGATATGTGGCTTCGTTTGTCAGAATTTTATAAAGCGGGATATATCAACAAACCAATGACGCTGTATAGAAAGAGTGAAAGTTATATTGTTAAACATCTTGAACAGTCTAAAAGAGAACTTTTAATAGTTGTGGAAAAGGCTTTTAAAAGAAATCCGGGTTTGGGGATTAAGTTTCGCGAAAAACTTGTTTCAAACATACATTATTGGCAGGCATTGGGATATTTAAGGGCTGAAAACTCGGAGAAAGCTCGGAATGAGGCGATAATCGCTCTGAAAAAATGTAGGTTTAACGCGAAAGCTTTTGTGTTATTGCTACTGATTAATATTTTTGGTGAACAATTAAGCGGCATTTTAAAAAAAAGCGGCATAATTTAACCCGCAAACTTGATGTAAAAACGTGAAGATGATAAAGTAAGGCGAATTAAACACAAGGGAAAACATAAATTATGAAAAATATCAGCGGGTTTTGGCAGATTAAGAATAAAAACAAAGATGTTTTCATGAATACGGTTCAGGGGGTTACCAGGTTAGCCGAGGAGAAGGGTGACAATGCTGTTTTTTTGACGGATGAAACTCGTCTTTCAGCGTTGGGCTGTATTTCAGATAAAAGTTCCGCGGAAAATGCAAGCCCCGTTAAATCTTCTAACGGACGTTATCTAATTATTTTTTCTGGAGAATTGTATAATCTTGCTGAATTGAAGTCCGAATTGGAAACGGATGTTTCTTTTTTAAATGAATATTTTGAAGAATGCGTTTTACATGGGATTGAAGTGTGGGGTTTGGAAAAAACTTTGCAAAAGATTAACGGGGTATTCGCGTTTGTGGTGTGGGATAACCGTGAAGAAAAATATTTTTTCGCCAGGGATAAGATAGGCGCGAAAAATATTTATTATGGAGTCCAGAACGGTACTTTATTTTTCGCGACTAGTTTAACAAGTTTGCGGATGAACAGCCTTTTTAGCGCCGAAATAGATAAAAACGTTTTGAGTTTGTTTTTTAGGTATTGTTATATTCCGGTTCCTTATTCCATATACAAAGACATAAAAAAACTTGAACAGGGTTTTTATATGTCTTGTGATAGGGATTTTAATTTCAAGAAACATTGTTACTGGAACGCGCTTGATGTTACGGTAAACGGTAAGAAAAATTTATGCAAGCATTTCGAGGTTGACGCGGTTTTGAAAACGGAAAACATTTTAAAAAAGGCCGTTTCCAAAAGAATGGAAAACAAAGAAAAAACCGGTGTGTTTTTGTCCGGCGGCATTGATTCGTCATTGATTGCCGCCTTAGCGCAGAAACAAAGCGAACTTCCTGTCAGAACTTTCAGTATGGGACTTTCTGAAAAAAAATATGATGAAACCGTAGGTGCTGAACAAGTAGCAAAGCATTTGGGTGCGGAGCATGCGACATTTTTTGTTACTCCGGATAATGTTTTACAGGTTATTCCGAAAATGCCGGACATATATGATGAGCCTTTTTCGGATTCTTCACAAATCCCTACTTTTATGCTTCTTTCATTTGTGGGACAACATGTTAAAACAGGATTAACAGGAGACGGAGGAGACGAAGTTTTCGGAGGATACAATAGATACCTTTGGGCGGATAACATATGGAACAAAATAGAGAAAATACCTTATTTCGCGAAAGCCGGTGCCGCCGGGTTAATAAAAATGATTTCCCCAAATGTTTGGGACAAGGTAGCTGATAAATTTTCAGGAATAATGCCGGGGATTTTTAATTATCGTTTATTTGGGGATAAACTTCATAAATTAGCAGGTGTATTGACCAGCCGGTCACAGAATGAAATGTATTTAAGTCTCGCGTCACATTGGAAAAACCCTGAAAAAATAGTTTTGGGAGCGAAAGAACCGGAAACTTTGCCGAGGTCTTCAGAGCTTGTCGAAAAAATACCTGATTTTGTTGAAAGAATGATGTTTATGGATTTAATGACGTATCTTCCGGACGATGGTGTGGTGAAAGTTGTTAAAGCCGCGGAGTCGGCCGGAGTAAACGCAAGGTCGCCCATACTTGATCCTGAAGTTGTAGAGTTTTCAAAAACGCTTCCTATGACAATGAAAATTAAAAACGGCAAAAATAAATGGATTTTAAGAGAAATTTTGTATAAGTATGTGCCTTTTGCGATGGTAGATAGACCCAAAATGGGGTTTGGCGTGCCGATTGACGCGTGGTTAAGGGGGCCTTTGAAGAAATACGCGGAAAATCTTTTGGATGAAAAGCAAATGAAAAAAGACGGTATTTTAAATGTTGCGCTGGTTCAAAGACTGTGGAGAGAGCATTTAAGATGTGCAAAGAATAACGCGTATGATTTATGGGACGTAATAATGTTCCAGGCATGGAAAAACAAATGG